>NZ_JBIVFO010000021.1:0-132292 GCF_044748225.1 Streptomyces sp. NPDC090021
GACCAAGTCCGCCGACGAGATCTTCGAACGCCTCGCCGGCTACCTGAACCGCCTGCCGAACCCCAAACCCTAGATATGCACCTCTTCCGAGACTCAGGACACTAGGGGCGTGATCGTGGTGCGCGGGGACTCGGCGTTCTTCTCTGCCAAGGTTGTGCACGCCTGCCGCAGCGCCAGGGCCCGCTTCTCCTTCGCCGTCGCCCAGCGCAAGAAGGTCCGCTCCGCGGTCGCCACCATCCCGGAGGACGCCTGGACGCCGATCCAATATCCCAAGGCGATCTGGGACAAGGACGAAGAGCGGTGGGTCTCCGACGCGGAGGTCGCCGAGGTTGAGTACGCCGCGTTCACCGGCAGGGCGAAGAAGTACCAGGTCACCGCCCGTCTCCTGGTCTGTCGGGTCAAGCGCCTCAATCCGGTCTCGATGCCTGAAGGGCAGGGCGAGTTGTTCGCCGCCTGGCGCTTCCACGCCGTGTTCACCGACTCCCGCGAGCCACTGGTCGCGACCGAGGCTGGCCACCGTCGGCACGCCATCGTGGAACAGGTCTTCGCCGACCTGGAGGACTCCGCGCTCGGGCACCTGCCCTCGGGGAAGTTCACCGCGAACGCGGCCTGGCTGACCCTGGCCACCCTCGCCCACAACCTGACCCGTGCCGTCGGCGCCCTTGCCTCCGCGTTCCACGCTCGCGCCCGTACCGGCACCGTCCGCCGCCAACTACTGGCTATCCCCGCCCGCCTGGCCAGCCAAGCGCGCACCCTGACCTGGCATCTTCCCCAACACTGGCCATGGGCCGAGGCGTTCATGGACCTGTGGACAGCCGTTGGCCACCGCCTGCGGACCTGACCCCACAGCCGTCCTGACCGCCCACGACCACGAAAATCCTCGGAGACCCCGCACCGGACGGACCGCCGGAAAATACACCTGCCCGTAACCGGAAAACCAACCCGAAAACAATCACACCGCGTGATCAGAATTCACGCGGTGGATCGAGGCTGAACAAGGAGAAGCTGTGGGCGCCGTGGTAGAAGGCCGAGATGTCCATGATCTCCCGCTGTCACAGTGGGGGCAACTAATGTCTCGTGATTCCGTCAGCGTTACTTGATCTTGTGTGGCAGGGTCTCTTGGTATGGAGCTCTCCGTGGAACAGGCCGCCGAGTTGCGGGAGTTGGTGAACAGCAGGGACGTGCCTGCGGATATAGCCGCGCGGGGCCGGATTGTGCTGTGGTCGGGCGAGGGGCGTCGCCGCAAGGACATCGCCGGGCTGCTCGGGGTGTCGCTTCCGACGGTGGACCGCTGGAGGACCCGCTATGCCGAGCAGGGCCTGGCCGGACTGGAAGGGGAGCGTCCCGGTGGCGCACGGGAACAGGTGCCGGCCCGGGTGCGGTCCCGCGTGATCGCGCATGACACCGCCGGACGGCACGGGGCTTTCGCACTGGTCCACCCGGGAGTTGGCGAAGTACCTGAAGCGGACCGAGAACATCACCGTGTCCTGGCGCTACGTCGCGCGCGTCTGGCGGGAAGAACACCTGAAGCCGCACCGGTCCGGCACCTTCAAGCTTTCCAAGGACCCCGCGTTCGCGGAGAAGGTGGACGATGTGATCGGCCTGTATCTGTCCCCTCCGGGCGGTGCGGTGGTCCTCTCGACCGACGAGAAGGCGCAGATCCAGGCACTGGACCGGACCCAGCCCGTGCTGCCCGTCGCCTTCGCGGCGAGCGAGAAGCGCACTGCCGACTACGTCCGGCACGGCACGGCACCTCGAACGTGTTCGCCGCCCTGAACGTGAGCACCGGCGAGGTGCTCGGTGGGTGCAAGCCGACCCGGAACGGCAAGGACTTCCTGGCTTTCTTGAAGAAGGCGGTGAAGCCGCACGCCGGGAAGGACATCCATGTGGTCCTGGACAACCTCTCGACGCACACCACCCCGGAGGTCAGGGAGTGGCTGGTCAAGAACCCGCACGTCCACTTCCATTTCACCCTGGTCGGCTCCTCGTGGCTGAACCAGATCGAGATCTGGTTCGGAATCCTGACCCGGCAGTCCATCCGCCGCAGCACGTTCTCCAGCGTCAACGTCCTGATCAAACAGATCCGTGACTACATCAACTCCTGGAACGAGAACGCCAAACCGTTCACCTGGACCGCAGCGGCCGGTGAGGTCCTCGCGAAGGTCAGACTCGTCGCGACTAATGTGAAGAAACTCGTCAATAGTAACTCGAACTGACATGAACAGGATCACAAGACACTAGGTTGCGCAATCTGACGGCCAACATGTTGCGCGAAATGCCGTGGCCCTGATCGGCAGTACTGTCGGTGAGGGCCACGGGACGCGACGCAGCCGGCTTCGCCGCCGACACCTCACACGATCGCAGCGTCCTGCTGCCTCACCCAGCGGGTCACCGGCGCGGCGGAGCACAAGCAGAGCACGCCAGCCTATCGGTGTGACGTTCCGTCACCGCATCACGAAAATCTTGGCTGAGCCGCAGGCCCTGGCTGGCCTCGTCCTTGAAGACTGGCCACGCGCTCAGGCGCTGAGCAGTCCTCTTACCTGTGACCACTGCTTCGGCCGCCACTTGGCCACGGCCTGTTCGGCCCGCTCGACGGCCCGGTGCGCGGGGACCTGGGGTGACCAGCCCAGCCGGTGCAGGGGCCCGCAGGACGAGGCGTGACCACCGGGTACAGCCGGGACAAGGAGCACGCGCCGAGCCGAGGAGACACCCCTGCCCGGCCCCCCGACCCTGCCCCACCGTGCCCGCAACAGGCTCCGGATCCGGCAAGGCAACCCCGGAACCTGCCGAGCAACCCCGCCGGGGCCCGGCCCCCCGACCCCGCCCCACCGCGTCTGTGTCCCGCCGCGCAGGGCGATCCCGATCGCGCGAAGCAAGCCCGGAATCCGCCGAGCAACCCCGCAGGGGCCCGGCGAAGCAAGCCCGGAGCCCGCCCAGCAACCCTGCAGGGGCGCCGTGTGGGCCGAGCGGCTCCCGAAGCCGCGCTTTCGGGTGACACCGCCGCACCGCTTCGGCCGCCCCCCGCCCCGAGGGGACGAGCATCGCAGGCGGCCGGTCATGCTCCGGTCATCAGCCGCCGATCAGACCGGGCACCGCCGGGAGGCCACGTGTACGTCCTGCTCGTCGCGAGCGCGTTCAACAGCCTCACCCAGCGGGTCCACGCCGAGCTGCGCGACCACGGCCACCGGGTGGCGGTCGAACTGGCCCTGCCCGACATCCCCCTGGCCGACACCGTACGGCGCCACGACCCCGACCTCGTCCTCGCGCCGATGCTGCGCACCGCCCTCCCCGAGGAGGTCTGGGCCGCGTACACCTGTCTCGTCGTCCACCCGGGACCGGTCGGTGACCGCGGCCCCTCCTCCCTCGACCACGCGGTCCAGGACGGCGAGACCCGATGGGGCGTCACCGTGCTCCAGGCCAACGCCGAGATGGACGCCGGGGACGTCTGGGCCGCGGCCGACTGCCCCGTGCCCCCCGTCGGCAAGAGCGACCTCTACCGCGGCGAGATCGCCGACGCGGCACTGGAGGCCGTCCTGCTCGCCGTGGAGCGCTTCGCCTCCGGTACGTACGTCCCGCAGCGCCAGGCCGGCGGCCGGGCCCGTCCGTTCCTGCGCCAGGACGGCCGCCGCATCGACTGGGCGGCCGACGGCACCGAGCGCGTCCTGCGCGTCCTGCGCGCCGCCGACTCGCAGCCCGGCGTACGCGACCACCTGCTGGGCGGCGACTGGTACCTGCACGGCGGCCACCGCGAGGACGACCTGCGCGGCCGGCCCGGCGAACTGCTCGCGACCCGGGCCGGCGCGGTCTGCCGGGCCACGGCCGACGGGGCCGTCTGGATCCCCGAGCTGCGCGCCCCCCGCGCAGCGGGACGGCCGACCACCCCGCGGCTCCCCGCGACGCTCGCCCTGGGCGACCGGCTGCCGCCGCTGCCCGAAATCCCCGCACCGCCGGACGGCGGCCCCTACCGCCCCGCCTGGTCCGACATCGGCTACCACGAGGAGGGGCAGACGGGCTTCCTGTCGTTCTCCTTCCCCGGCGGCGCCATGAGCACCGCGCACTGCCGCCGCCTGCTGGACGCGTACCGGACCGCCTGCACCCGCCCCACCACCGTCCTGGTGCTGGGCGGCGGCCGGGACTTCTTCTCCAACGGCATCCACCTGGGCGTCATCGAGGCCGCCGACGACCCGGCCGAGGAGTCCTGGGCCAATATCAACGCGATGGACGACCTGGTCGAAGCGGTGCTGTCCACCACCGACCGTCTCGTGGTCAGCGCCCTCGGCGGCAACGCCGCCGCCGGCGGGGTCATGCTCGCCCTGGCCGCCGACGAGGTCTGGTGCCGTTCCGGTGTCGTCCTGAACCCGCACTACCGCCTGATGGGGCTGTTCGGCTCGGAGTACTGGACGTACACCCTGCCCCGCCGCGTCGGCTCCAGCCTGGCGGTGCGCCTCACCTCCGAGGCGCTGCCGCTGGGGGCCTCCGCCGCGCAGCGCATCGGGCTGGTCGACCGTACGGTCGGCTGCGCACCCGCGGACTTCCCCCGCGAGACGGAGCGCCTCGCGGCCCGTCTGGCCGCCCTGCCCGCCACCGCCTCCCGGATCGCCGTGAAGAAGGCCGAACGCGAACTGCACGAGGGTCGCCGCCCGCTCGCCGCCTACCGGGCCGCCGAGCTGGCGCGGATGCGGCGCACCTTCTTCGACCCGGACGCGCCCTACCACGCCCTGCGCCGCGCCTTCGTGCGCAAGGAGCACCCCGCCGCGACCCCGGCCCATCTCGCGCGCGCCGCCGCGGACCGCCGCGGTTCCGGTTCCGGTTCCGGATCCGGTGCCGGATCCGGCGTCACTGGACTGGCCGCATCAGACGCGGCGTCCGGCCCCTGCAGCTGTTAGCAAGAAACGAAGGGCCGAGGCAGACCGCCTCACCGCCCCCCTCACCCCCTCACACCCTGATCCCCTCCCCGAGGAGGCAGCGCATGGCCGCAGTGACGAAGGACCCGGTCGAAGACCCCGTGATCCACATCCTCTGGATCAACGCGGGTCTGAGCTGCGACGGCGACTCCGTGTCCCTGACGGCGGCGATGCAGCCGAGCATCGAGGAGATCGTCACCGGCACCCTTCCGGGTCTCCCCAAGATCGCCGTGCACTGGCCCCTGATCGACTTCGAATGCGGGCCGGTCGGCGGCGCGGACACCTTCATCGAGTGGTTCTTCAAGGGCGAGCGCGGCGAGATCGATCCGTTCGTCCTGGTCGTCGAGGGCTCGATCCCCAACGAGTCGATCAAGCCCGAGGGCTACTGGTGCGGGTTCGGCGACGACCCGGCGACCGGCCAGCCCATCACCACCAGCGAGTGGATCGACCGGCTGGCCCCCAAGGCCCTCGCCGTCGTCGCCATCGGCACCTGCGCCACGTACGGCGGCATCCACGCCATGGAGGGCAACCCGACGGGCGCCATGGGCGTGCCCGACTACCTGGGCTGGGACTGGAAGTCGCAGGCCGGCATCCCCATCGTGTGCGTGCCCGGCTGCCCGATCCAGCCGGACAACTTCTCGGAGACCCTGACCTACCTGCTCTACCAGGCGGCGGGATCGGCCCCGATGATCCCCCTCGACGACAAGCTGCGCCCCACCTGGCTGTTCGGCGCGACCGTCCACGAGGGCTGCGACCGCGCCGGCTACTACGAGCAGGGGCAGTTCGCCGACACGTACGACTCCCCGAAGTGCCTGGTCAAGCTGGGCTGCTGGGGTCCCGTGGTGAAGTGCAACGTCCCCAAGCGCGGCTGGATGAACGGTATCGGCGGCTGCCCGAACGTCGGCGGGATCTGCATCGCCTGCACCATGCCCGGCTTCCCCGACAAGTTCATGCCCTTCATGGACGAGCCCCCCGGCGCGAGGGTCTCCGTCACCGCGAGCGGGGCGTACGGGGCGGTGATCCGCAAACTCCGGGCGGTCACCGCCCACACCGTGGACGAGGAGCCGAAGTGGCGGCGTACCGGCCGCAGCCTCACCACGGGCTACCGCCCGCCCTGGTGACGGCCCCCGCTCCGCCCACCCCCGCAGTCAACGTCCAGAACGCACCGAAGAAGGGTCACGGCAGACACGATGGCACCGAACACGAAGGCGGCCGGCGACGGCAGCGGCCTGGTGGAGATGGCCTGGGATCCGATCACCCGGATCGTCGGCAGTCTCGGCATCCACACGAAGATCGACTTCAAGCAGAAGCGCGTCGCGGAGTGCTACAGCACCTCGTCGGTCTTCCGCGGCTACAGCGTCTTCATGCGCGGCAAGGACCCCCGCGACGCGCACTTCATCACCAGCCGCATCTGCGGGATCTGCGGAGACAACCACGCCACGTGTTCCGTCTACGCGCAGAACATGGCCTACGGGGTGAAGCCGCCGCACCTCGGCGAGTGGATCATCAACCTGGGCGAGTCCGCGGAGTACATGTTCGACCACAACATCTTCCAGGAGAACCTGGTCGGGGTCGACTACTGCGAGAAGATGGTCCGGGAGACCAACCCCGGCGTCCTGGAACTGGCCGAGCGCACCGAGGCCCCGCACGCAGGCGACCACGGCTACCGCACCATCGCCGACATCATGCGCTCCCTCAACCCCATCGAGGGCGAGTTCTACCGCGAGGCCCTCCAGGTCAGCCGGTACACGCGCGAGATGTTCTGCCTGATGGAGGGGCGCCACGTGCACCCCTCCACGCTCTACCCGGGCGGCGTCGGCACGGTCGCCTCCGTCCAGCTCTTCACGGACTACATGAGCCGCCTCATGCGGTACGTCGAGTTCATGAAGCGCGTCGTCCCGCTCCACGACGACCTCTTCGACTTCTTCTACGAGGCCCTGCCCGGCTACGAGGAGGTCGGCCGCCGCCGGGTACTGCTCGGCTGCTGGGGCGCCCTCAACGACCCCGAGCACTGCGACTTCACCTACGCCAACATGACCGACTGGGGACGGAAGATGTTCGTCACCCCGGGCGTCGTCGTGGACGGCAAACTCGTCACCAACGACCTCACGCAGATCAACCTCGGCATCCGCATCCTGCTCGGCAGCTCGTACTACGACGACTGGGAGGGCAAGGAGCAGTTCGTCACGCACGACCCGCTCGGCAACCCGGTCGACCCGCGCCACCCGTGGAACCAGCACACCATTCCGGCCCCGCAGAAGCGGAACTTCGACGACAAGTACAGCTGGGTGATGTCCCCGCGCTGGTTCGACGGCAAGGACCACCTCGCCCTCGACACCGGCGGCGGCCCCATCGCCCGGCTGTGGTCCACGGCCCTGTCCGGCCTCGTCGACGTCGGCTACGTCAAGGCCACCGGGCACAGCGTCGTCATCAACCTGCCCCGCACCATGACCAAGCCCGAGACCCGCTTCGAGTGGAAGATCCCGAAGTGGAGCAACGCGCTGGAACGCAACCGCGCCCGCACCTACTTCCAGGCGTACGCGGCCGCCATCGCCCTGCACTGCGCCGAGAAGGGCCTCGCCGAGGTCCGCGCCGGACGCACCCAGACCTGGGAGAAGTTCGAGGTGCCCGACGAGTCCATCGGCGTCGGCTTCACCGAGGCCGTACGGGGCGTCCTCTCGCACCACATGGTCATCCGCGACGGCAAGATCGCCAACTACCACCCCTACCCGCCGACGCCGTGGAACGCCAGCACCCGCGACACCTTCGGCACGCCCGGACCGTACGAGGACGCCGTGCAGAACACCCCGATCTTCGAGGAGAACACCCCGGAGAACTTCAAGGGCATCGACATCATGCGCGCCGTGCGCAGCTTCGACCCCTGTCTGCCCTGCGGCGTCCACATGTACGTCGGCGGCGGCAAGACGGTCAAGACGATGCACGTCCCCACCGGCCTGAGCGGACTGGGCGGATGAGCGCGGCCGTCGACGCCCGGGAGACGGGCCGCCGCGTCGAGGAGGTCCTCGACCGGCTGGCCGCCACCGGCGACCGCGGGGCGTGCGAGGCCGCCGAGGAACTGGTGCGGGTGCTCATGGAGTTCTACGGCGCCGGGCTCGCCCGGATCGCGGCGAAGCTGGGCGACGGCCCGCTCGCCGCGGCCGCGGACGACGAACTCGTGGCGAGCCTGCTCTGCCTGCACGGCCTGCACCCCGAGGACGTGCACACCCGGATCGCCCGCGCCCTGGCCGGCGCCCCCGATCCGGTGGAACTGCTCGCCTTCGACGAGAGCACCGGTGTCCTGCGGCTGCGCCCCGCGGCCGCCCCCACCGGCTGCGGCTGCGGCCCCGGCGGCGAGGAGGCCGCCCGGCGGACCCTGGAGGACACCCTCGCCTGCTTCGCCCCCGAGGTGACGAGCGTGGAGACGGAGCCCGCCCCCGCCCCGCAGCCCGCCCTCCTGCAGATCGGCACCCGGCCGCACAGCCCGGCGCGGGTGCCGTGAGCGGGCCCGCCGTCCGTACGGGGGGCCCGCGCGGGCTGCGCCGGTTCACCGGCCCGCGCCCGCCCCGGCCCGAGACCTGCGAGCTGTGCGGGGTGGCGGTGCCCCCCAACGGGCACCGCCACCTGGTCGAGACGGAGAAGCGGACGCTGGTCTGCGCCTGCACCGCCTGCTCCCTGCTGTTCGACCGGCCCGGCACCCGGACCGGCCGCTACCGGGCCGTTCCCGACCGGTACCTGACCGACCCGGACCACCGCCTCGACGAGGGGCTGTGGGAACGCCTCCAGATCCCCGTCGGCGTCGCCTTCTTCTTCCGCAACGCCGCACTCGACCGGCTGGTCGCGCTCTACCCCAGCCCGGCCGGGGCGACCGAGAGCGAACTCGACCCGCAGACCTGGCAGCAGGTCCTCGACGGGGCGCCGCTGGCCGCCATGCTCGAACCCGACACGGAGGCGCTGCTCGTGCACCGCTGGGAGGGCCGCTCCGGCTGCTGCCTGGTGCCGATCGACGCCTGCTACGAACTGGTGGGCCGCATGCGGATGCTCTGGCAGGGCTTCGACGGCGGAGCCGAGGCACGGGCCGCGCTCCGCGGCTTCTTCGACGACGTCGAACGGCGGGCCAGGCCCGTGGCGCCCACGGGGGACCGCTCATGACCGGCTTCGGCTTCTCCTGCACCGGGGTCCGGGCGGACCCGTACGCCGCGGGCCCCACCCTCGTCTTCCGGCTGCGTATCACCGCCGACCCGGACACCCGCGTGCACGCCATGGCCCTGCGCTGCCAGATCCGCATCGAACCGGCCCGGCGCGGCTACGGCCCCGCCGAGGCCGAGGGCCTCGCGGACCTGTTCGGCGAACGCTCCCGGTGGGGCACCACGCTCCAGCCCGTACAGTTCGCCCAGGTGTCGGTGATGGTGCCCGGCTTCACCGGGGAGACCGAGACGGACCTGGTCGTACCCTGCACCTACGACATGGACATCGCCGCGACCCGGTACTTCGAAGCCCTGCAGGACGGCGAGGTGCCGCTGCTGATGCTGTTCTCCGGCACCGCCTTCGCCGGTGACGGCGGCTTCCGGGTCGAGCCGGTGCCCTGGGACCGCGAAGCCGCCTACCGGATGCCCGTGGCCGTCTGGCGCGAGATGGTCGAGCAGCACTTCCCCGGCTGCGGCTGGCTCCGGCTGCCCGCGGACATGATGGCCGAGCTGCTCGCCTACCGCTCCCGCCATGCCCTCGCCTCCTGGGAGGCGACCGTACGCGCCCTGCTGGACGCGGCCGGTCCGGACCGGCCGCCCCCGCCCCGGCCGGGCTCCCTCCGACCGGGTGCGCTGCGTCCGCGCCTCACCGAGAGGACCGCCCCGTGACCACGGCCACCACAGCGGACCCCCGCTTCGCCGCCGCCCGGCAGGTGGCCGATGCCGTCCTGCTGGAGGGGTACGTCCTGTACCCGTACCGGGCCTCCGCCGCGAAGAACCGGATGCGCTGGCAGTTCGGGGTCCTCGTACCCCCCGCATGGGGGCCCGCCCACGGCGAACACGCCTTCCAGCGGACCGAGGTCCTGATGGAGCCCAAGGGCGACGCGACGCTCGCCCTGGAACTGCGCTTCCTGCACGCGCAGCGGCGTACCGTCCAGCGGGCCCTGGACGACGGGGGCTTCGCCGACGTCGACGAACTGCACCTGGCCGACCGGGTCCTCGTCCCCTGGGACGAAGGGACCGAGGAGCACGTCGAACTCTCGCTCCCAGTCGCCGAGTTGACCGGCGAAGGCGTCACCGTACCGTTCACCCGCCCGGCCCGCGACGACACCGAGCCCGTCCTCGACGCCGACGGTCGGACGGCAGGCCGCCTGGTGCGGCGCACCGAGGAGGCCGAGGGCGTCCTGCGGCTGCGCGCCGTGGAACTCGACGGCGCCTACCGGGTGTTCCGGCTCACGGTGGTCGTGGAGAACACCAGCCCGTGGACCCCGGCGGCCGCAGCCGACGCCGACCGAGAGGCGGCCCTGCCCCGCTCACTGGTCGCCGCCCACCTCCTGCTGGGCCTCGACTCCGGGTCCTTCCTGTCGATGACCGACCCGCCCGAATGGGCCCGGGAGGCCGTCGCCGCCTGCGACA
The DNA here is from genome assembly GCF_044748225.1 of Streptomyces sp. NPDC090021. Taxonomy (NCBI): domain Bacteria; kingdom Bacillati; phylum Actinomycetota; class Actinomycetes; order Kitasatosporales; family Streptomycetaceae; genus Streptomyces; species Streptomyces sp. NPDC090021. The sequence goes on from NZ_JBIVFO010000021.1 coordinate 10,505, forward strand.
ACCGCCACACCTGGCCGGTGCTCGCCGGCGCGGCGGGCCGCGCCGACGTGGTCCTGTCCTCCCCGATCATCCTGGAGGACCACCCGGCCATCGCCCCCGAGAGCGCGGGCGCCATGTACGACGCCACCGAGATCGACGAGATCCTCGCCCTGCGCACGGCGGCCCTGACCGAGCAGGAGAAGCGCGAGGCACGCGGCACCGACGCCCGGGCGGCCGCCGTCGTCGACCTCGCCGACTCCCTGCCCCCCGAGGTCCTGGAACGGCTGCACGGCGCGGTGCGCTCGCTGCGCGAGGTCACCGGCCCGGACGGACCGGAGCAGATCACCGAAATCCCCGACGAGGAAGCCGTGTTCAGACCGGACACCCCCTGGTGGGACCCCGCCCGGACCGACACCGCGGACCCGGCACGTGACCGGATCAGCGTCGACGGCACCCCGGTCGGCCCCGGCAGCCGGGTCCTGCTCCGCCCCGGACCGCGCCGCACCGACGCCCAGGACCTCTTCCTCCACGGCCGCGCCGCACGCGTCGAAGCCGTCCTGCACGACGTCGACGGGGGAGTGCACCTCGCCGTCACCGTGGAGGACGACCCCGGCGCGGACATCCGCCGGGAACAGGGCCGCTTCCTCTACTTCCAGCCCGACGAGGTCACCCCGCTGGAGGAAGCGTGAGCCCCGGAATCCTGATCGCGGGCATCGGCAACGTCTTCCTCGGCGACGACGGCTTCGGCGTGGAGACCGTACGGGCCCTGTCCGCGCACCCGCTGCCCGACGGCGTCGAGGTGGTGGACTTCGGCGTGCGCGGGGTCCACCTCGCCTACCAGCTCCTCGACGGCTACGACACGCTCGTACTGGTCGACGCCACCCCACGCGGCGGCGAACCGGGCACCCTCTACCTCATCGAGGCCGAGGCGGGCACGGGAGCCGCTGCCACGTCCCCGGACGCGCGGGCGCCGGGACCCGGCGAAGGCCCCGTACTCGACGGCCACCACATGTCGCCCGACACCGTCCTGGCCCTGCTGGGCACCCTGTGCGCGGGGACCGGCGCCACCCCGCCGCGCCGCACGCTGGTCCTCGGCTGCGAACCGGCCCGCGTCGAGGAGGGCATCGGACTGAGCGCACCCGTGGCCGCAGCCGTACCGCGGGCCGTCCGCATGGCACTGGACCTACTCGACGTCCGGCCCCCGAAGAAGCCGGCGCACTCCGCCGCGAACTGAGGAGAACCCCATGAAGAAGGCCGTCATCAGCGGGGCCGCCGTGGCCGCCCTGGCCGCCGTCCTGCTGCAGGTGCTCCCCGACATCAGGCGCTACCTGCACATGCGCCGGATGTGAACCCGTTGCCGCCGCCCCCCGCCGCCGAACGGCGTACGGGGGGCGCGGTGCACCGGCGTGCCCGACCGCCGCACCCCCGCCCCGCCGGTGTAATGAGCCCCGGCAGGACGGAGACCGATGCACGAGATGTCGATCGCCATGGCCGTCGTGGGCCAGGTGGAAGAGGCCGCCAGGGCGGGCGGCGCGCACGCCGTCACGTCCGTACGGCTCCAGGTGGGCGAGCTGGCGGGGGTGGTGCCCGACGCGCTGGCCTTCTGCTTCGAACTGGCCTGTGCCGGAACGGTCCTCGACGGCGCCGAACTCGTCACCGAAACCGTGGCGGCCCGCGCCCGCTGCGGGACCTGCCCCGGCACCTGGGCCGTGGGGATGCCCCCCGAGCTGTGCTGTCCCGCATGTGACAGGGCCACCGAGGTGGAACTGCTGTCGGGCCGCGAGCTGGAGATCCTCAGCGTCCGCTGGGAGGACGGCCACGCCGGTCCCCGTACCCGCGAACCGATTCCCGAGGAGGCCTGAACCATGTGCCGAGTGGTCGATCTGAGGCAGGCGGTGCTCGCCAAGAACGACGGCGCAGCCCAGGCCCTGCGCACCGGACTCACCGCCCGCGGTACGACGGTGGTCAACCTGCTCTCCAGCCCCGGCAGCGGCAAGACGGCGCTCCTGGAGCGCGAACTGCTCCTCGCCCGGGAGCGGGGGGTGACGGTCGCCGCGCTGACCGCGGACCTGGCCACCGAGAACGACGCGCGGCGGCTCGCCCGGTCGGGTGTGCCGGTCAAGCAGGTGCTCACGGACGGGCTGTGCCACCTGGAGGCCGGGATGCTCGGCCGGCACCTGGACGGCTGGCTGCCCGAGGACACCCGGATCCTCTTCGTGGAGAACGTGGGGAACCTGGTCTGCCCCGCGAGCTACGACCTGGGGGAGACGCTGCGGGTGGTGCTCGCCTCGGTCACCGAGGGCGAGGACAAGCCGCTGAAGTACCCGACGGCCTTCGGACTCGCGCAGCTGGTGGTCGTCACCAAGACCGACATCGCGCGGGCCGTCGAGTTCGACGAGGCGGCCTTCCGCGCCAACGTCGAACGGGTCAACCCCGGTGTGGAGATCGTCATGACCTCCGCCCGCGCGGGCGGAGGCCTGGGCATCCTGCTGGACCGGGCGCTGGCGGCCGGATCGGGCACCGGGACGCACACCCCGGTGATGGCCCGCCGACAGCGGGCACAGGGCCACGACCACGGACCCCTGCACGGCCATGGACACGACCACGGCCACGGCCACGGCCCCGATCACGACCACGACCACGACCACGATCACGTTCACGGGTCCGACCATCACCCTCACCACCACGGGCCCGGCCATGACCACACCCACACCGGCGGCCACATCGACGGCCGTACCGCCGGTCCCGAGCACGATCGCGGCCCCGGCCCCGGCCCCGGCCCCGGCTCCGATCAGCGGCTCCCGCACGCCGAGCCCGCCGCGCAGACCCGCTGATGGAGGCGGTGCAGCGCCGCCGCGTCACCGTCCGCGGCGTGGTCCAGGGCGTCGGCTTCCGCCCCTACGTCTACACACGGGCGACCGGGCTCGGCCTCGCCGGGCACGTCACCAACACCCCCGAGGGCGTCGTCGCCGAGGTCGAGGGTGCACCGGCCGCCGTCACCCGGTTCTGCGAACGCCTGGCGGCGGACGCCCCGCCCCTGGCCGTCGTGGACGCAGTGGACCATCACGAGGTGCCCGTCGCGGGCGGCTCCGGATTCACCATCGTCGCCTCCCGGACCGGCGGCCCCGCCCGGACGCTCGTCTCCCCGGACGTCGCCACCTGTGCCGCCTGCCTCGCCGAACTCGCGGACCCCACCGACCGGCGCCACCGGCACCCCTTCATCACCTGCACCCACTGCGGGCCGCGCTTCACCATCGTCACCGGGCTGCCCTACGACCGCGCCCACACCACCATGGCCCGCTTCCCCATGTGTCCGGACTGCGCCCGCGAGTACGGCGACCCCGCCGACCGCCGCTTCCACGCCCAGCCGGTCGCCTGCCCGGCCTGCGGTCCCCGGCTGACCCTGCTCACCGGGCGGCCCCCCGCCGAATCCCCCGCCGATTCCCCCGACGATTCCCCCGACGAGGACCCGGACGGCGCCCTGGACGGGGACCCGGTCGCCGGGGCACGCCGGCTCCTGGCGGCCGGGGCGATCCTCGCCGTCAAGGGCCTGGGCGGCTACCACCTCGCCTGCGACGCCACCCACCCCGGAGCCGTCGCCGAACTGCGCCGCCGCAAGGCCCGCGGCGACAAGCCCTTCGCCCTGATGGCCCGGGACCTGGCGGACGCCGAACGGTACGCGCACATCGGCCCCGAGGAGCGCGCCCTGCTGCAGGGCGGCGTACGCCCCATCGTGCTGCTGCGCCGCCGCGCCGCCGCGGACCCCGGGAGCGCGCCCGGTGTACTCGCCGAGGGGGTCGCCCCGCGCTGTCCCGACCTCGGCGTGATGCTCCCGTACACCCCCGTCCACCATCTGCTGCTGGGCCTGCCCGGTGACCCGCCGGGCCCCCGCCTGCTCGTCATGACCAGCGGGAACCTCGCCGGGGAACCCATCGTCACCGACGACGCCGAGGCCCTGGAACGGCTCGCCGGCCTCGCCGACGCCTGGCTCACCCACGACCGCCCCATCCACGTGCCGTGCGACGACTCCGTGGTGCGGGTCTGCGACGGCGAGACGCTGACCGTACGCCGCGCCCGCGGCTACGCCCCGCTGCCGATGACGCTGCCCCGGCCCGTCCCCGCGACTCTCGCCGCCGGCGGCGACCTCAAGAACACCTTCTGCCTCGGCGAGGGACGCCGGGCCTGGCTGTCCGCCCACATCGGCGACATGGACGACCTCGCCACCCAGTGCGCCCTCGAACGCGCCGAGCAGCAGCTGGAGTCCATCACCGGCGTCAGCCCCGTCCTCCTCGCGGCGGACCGCCACCCCGGCTACCGCTCCGCCCGGTGGGCGCGCCGCGCCGCCGGAACCCGGCCCCTCGTGCGCGTGCAGCACCACCACGCGCACATCGCCTCGGCCATGGCGGAACACGGCCTGGACGGCGGGCATCCGGTGATCGGCGTCGCCTTCGACGGCACCGGCTACGGCGACGACGGCGCGGTGTGGGGCGGCGAGGTCCTTCTCGCCGACTACGCCGGGTACACCCGGTTCGCCCACCTCGGCTACGTGCCGCTGCCCGGCGGCGACGCGGCCGTGCACCGCCCGTACCGGATGGCCCTGGCCCACCTGTGGGCGGCCGGCCTGGCCCGGACCCCGGACCTGCCCTGCGTCGCCGCCTGCCCGGCCGACGAACTGCGCGTACTGCAACGCCAGCTGGAGCGCGGCCTGAACTGCGTGCCGACCTCCAGCATGGGGCGGCTCTTCGACGCCGTCTCCTCCCTGGCGGGCGTCTGCCACCACGCCGGCTACGAGGCGCAGGCCGCGATCGAACTGGAGGCCGCGGCCCTCGCCGCGGGCGCCGCCGGCTCCGGCTACGCCTTCGGGCTGCGCGTTCCGCCGTACCCCGGCACCGTCCCGGTCGTCGCCGACCCGGCGCCGCTGCTCGCGGCCGTCGTGGCCGACGTGCGCGCGGGCACCGGTGCCGGGCCGATCGCCGCCGCCTTCCACGCCGGCGTCGCCGCGCTCGTCGTCGAGCTGTGCGGACTCGCGCGCGAACGGCACGGCCTGGACACCGTGGCGCTGACCGGCGGCGTCTTCGCCAACACCCTGCTGTCCTCCCGTTGCGCCCGCACGCTGCGGGCGTCCGGGTTCACCGTCCTGCGCCACGGCCGGATCCCCCCGAACGACGGCGGGTTGTCCCTCGGCCAGCTGATGGTGGCGGCCGTCGCCGCACCGCACAACCACCCACACCAAGGAGAAGCCCATGTGCCTGGCGGTACCCGGCAGAGTGCTTGACATCGGGGAGAAGGACGGCACCCGCATGGCTACCGTCGATTTCGGCGGGGTGCACAAGGAGGTGTGCCTGGAGTACCTGCCGGACCTCCAGGTCGGCGAGTACGCCATCGTGCATGTGGGGTTCGCCCTGCAGCGCCTCGACGAGGAGTCGGCCCGGCAGACCCTCGCGCTCTTCGAGGAACTCGGCATGCTGCAGGAGGAGTTCGGCGACCCGTGGGAGCAGGCGGCCGCGCAGGCCGGCGCCGACTCCTCCTGGCCCTTCGCCGACGGGCCCCTCACCGAAGCGCCGGTCACCGAAGCGCCCCTCGCCGAAGCGCCGTTCGCCGAAGCGCCGTTCGCCGGGGAGGCCGCCGCACCCCGGCCCGCCCGGGACCGGCACGCCCCGTACCAGCACGCCCCGGAAGAAGGCCGGCTGTGAAGTACATCGAGGAGTTCCAGGATCCCGACCTCGCCCGCCGGCTGCTTGACGACATCCATGCCACCGTGACCCGCCCCTGGGCGCTGATGGAGGTGTGCGGCGGCCAGACCCACACCATCATCCGGCACGGGATCGATCAACTCCTGCCCGAACAGGTCGAGTTGATCCACGGTCCGGGGTGTCCGGTGTGCGTCACCCCGCTGGAGGTCATCGACAAGGCACTGGAGATCGCCTCCCGCCCCGACGTGATCTTCTGCTCCTTCGGGGACATGCTCCGGGTGCCCGGCACCGGCCGCGACCTCTTCCAGGTGCGCAGCGAGGGCGGCGACGTACGCGTCGTCTACTCCCCGCTCGACGCCCTGCGGATCGCGCGGGAGAACCCGAAGCGCCAGGTGGTGTTCTTCGGCATCGGCTTCGAGACCACCGCCCCGCCCAACGCCATGACGGTCCACCAGGCGAAGAAGCTCGGCATCCACAACTTCAGCCTGCTCGTCTCCCACGTCCGGGTCCCCCCGGCGATCGAGGCGATCATGCGGTCGCCGAGCTGCCGCGTCCAGGGCTTCCTGGCCGCCGGGCACGTGTGCAGCGTGATGGGCGTGAGCGAGTACCCCGAACTGGCCGCGCGCCACCGGGTGCCCATCGTGGTCACCGGATTCGAGCCGCTGGACATCCTGGAGGGCGTACGCCGCGCCGTGCGGCAACTGGAGCGTGGCGAGCACACCGTCGACAACGCCTACGCGCGCGCCGTCCGTCCCGAGGGCAACCCGGCGGCCCTCGCCATGCTGGAGGACGTCTTCGAGGTCACCGACCGGGCCTGGCGCGGTATCGGCGTGATCCCGGACAGCGGGTGGCGGCTGTCCGCCCGCTACCGCGACTTCGACGCCGAACACCGCTTCTCGGTCAGCGGCATCAACACCCGCGAGCCCGCCGAGTGCCGCAGCGGCGAGGTGCTCCAGGGGCTGCTGAAGCCGCACGAGTGCGAGGCCTTCGGCACCCTGTGCACTCCGCGCAGCCCGCTCGGCGCCACCATGGTCTCCAGCGAGGGGGCCTGCGCCGCGTACTACCTCTACCGGCGGCTGGAGCTGGGGACCGTTCCCGCCGCCGCGACCACCTCGCTGGAGGCGAGCCCCGTTGTCTGACGTCGCGACCACCCCCGCCCTCGACATCACGAACTGGACCTGCCCGGCCCCGCTGCGCGACCGCCCGCGCGTGGTGATGGGCCACGGCGGCGGTGGCACGCTCTCCGCGGAGCTGGTCCAGCACCTGTTCGCCCCCGCCTTCGGCGGTGACGTGCTGGCCCAGCTGGGGGACTCCGCGACCGTCTCCCTCGGCGGCGTGCGACTGGCCTTCTCCACCGACTCGTACGTGGTGCGCCCACTCTTCTTCCCCGGCGGCTCGATCGGGGACCTCGCGGTCAACGGCACCGTGAACGACCTGGCCATGAGCGGGGCCAGGGCGGCGTACCTGTCCTGCGGCTTCATCCTGGAGGAGGGGGTGGAGATGTCCGTGGTGGCGCGCGTCGCCGAGGCCATGGGCGCCGCCGCGCGGGCGGCGGGAGTGGAGGTCGCCACCGGTGACACCAAGGTCGTCGAGGCGGGCCACGGTGACGGCGTCTACATCAACACCGCGGGCATCGGGATCATCCCCGACGGCGTGGACCTGCGCCCGCAGCGGGTCGTACCGGGCGACGTCGTGATCGTCAGCGGTGAGATCGGCGCCCACGGAGTGGCGATCATGAGCGTCCGCGAGGGGCTGGAGTTCGGGGTGGACGTCGAGAGCGACTGCGCCGCCCTCGGCGGACTCGTCCGGAGCATGCTCGCGGTCACCCCCGACCTGCACGTCCTGCGCGACCCCACCCGGGGCGGGCTGGCCGCCTCACTGAACGAGATCGCCGCCGCATCGGGCACCGGCGTCGTGATCCACGAGCGCGCCGTCCCGGTCCCCGCCGCCGTCGCCAACGCGTGCGCGATCCTCGGCCTCGACCCGCTGTACGTGGCGAACGAGGGCAAGCTGGTGGCCTTCGTACCGCGCGAGCACGCCGAGGCCGTACTGGAGGCCATGCGCGCCCATCCGCTGGGCCGCGCCGCGGCGGTCGTCGGCGAGGCCGTGGACGCCCACCCAGGCCTGGTCGTGGCCCGCACCGCCCTCGGCGGCACCCGGGTCGTGGACCTCCCGATCGGCGAACAGCTGCCCCGCATCTGCTGAAGGCCGGGGCCCGCCGGCGACCGGTCCGAGCAGGGCCAGGCCCGGCCGCCGGGCCAGGGCCCACCTGGCGCGGCGGCCTGCCCCGTCGCGGCCCGCCCGGCCACGGCCCTCCGGCCACGGCTCGCGGGGCAGCGCCGCGTCCCGCGGCGGCCTGTTCCCGGAGGCCGGCCCGGCCACGGTCCCGTCCGGCCATGGCCCTCCGGCTACGGTCCTCCGGCCACGGCTGTCAGCCCACGACCGGCTCAGGGCGCCTGTCCGGGCACGGTCGCGTCCGGCTACGGGCCTCCCGGCCACCGGCCACGGCCCTCCGGGCACGGCTCGCGGGGCAGCGCCGCGTCCCGCGGCGGCCTGTTTCCGGGGGTCTGCCCGGCCACGGTCCCGTCCGCCTACGGTCCCCTCCCGGTACGGCCCTCCGGGCACGGCCCGGGGCCAGTGCGCCGCCCGGCCACGGCCTGTCCGGGGGCCCGTCCGGCTACGGGCCTTCCGGCCACCGGCCACGGCCCTCCGGGCACGGCTCGCGGGACAGCGCCGCGTCCGGCGGCGGCCCGTCCGGGCACGGCTCCTCCGCCGGTGCCCCTCGGTCATCGGCCCGCCCGCGGCAGGGCCGGGGCCGGGTGGGCGTGGGGCCGGGCTCCGGTCAGCGGTCGTCCCGCATGTCGTCCAGGTCCTGCTCGTCCAGGTCCCGCATCACGTCCCGCATCGTCGCGTCCTCCCGGCCCCGCTCGTGCGCGATCTCGGCCGGCGAGCGCGGCCGGCCGCCCGTCCTCATCCGGTCCGGATCCGGCGATCGCCCCCGGATCCGCTCCTCGCGCCCGCTGCCCGGCGTACGGCTGCTCTTCTCGCCCCTGTCGCCACCCATGACCGCTCACACCCCTTCCGTGCGCGCCGGTCCCCACTCTCTGCGGCTACCCCTCCGCCGCCGCTCAAACCCGGACGCGGCAGCCGCGCCCGGCGGGCCCGTGCCGCACCGGGAACATTCCGGCGCCGTGCTCCGTTGCAAGATCGTCAAGTCCTTCAGCAGACCCGAGGAGTCCCTTGCCCGACACCGCGTCCGCCGCAGTGGCCCACCTGCCCCCGCTCACCGCCCAGGCCGAGCGCCTGATCGAGCTCGGGGTGCATGAGCTCGCCGGGATGGCCGCCGACGACCTGCGTGCCTTCGCCGCGGACAGCGTTGCCGCGGACAGCGTCGCCGCAGACAGTGGCGACTCCGGGAACGGCACCCTGCTCGCCGTCCACCCCGGCCGGGTCGCCGCCTCTGCCCTCGCGCCGCTGCTCCAGCGGGACGGCAGGCCGGGCTTCGTCGTCGTCGACATGCCCGACGTCGACGACTTCGCCCCGCACGGCGTCGATCTGCCGGACGCCCCCCTCTATCTCGTCACCGGTGTCGACCGCGGCGACCGCATGGCCAACTGGAGCCCCGAAGAGGCGCTGCCCGCCCTCACCGGAGAGCACCGCAGCCCCCTGCTGCTGACGGAAGGCATCCACTGGCTGCTCCAGCAGCCTGCCGCCCTCGAACGCAACCACTGCTTCATGACCATCGGCTCCCGGCTGCGCAAGCCGAGCGGCGTACTGGACTCCCGCACCCCGGCGATCTGGATCAGCAACGGTTTGGGACGCGACGGCCGCGAGCGGCGCAATGCACCGAAGGTCGGCTGGTGCTGGTGGGGCAACCGCCACACCTGGCTCGGCTTCGCCTCCGCCACGGGCCGTCGGCCCTAGCGCGTGTTCTGAAAGTCCCGCCTGGCCCACGACGCCTGGCACCGCACCTCGCTGCGTTGTCGGGTTCGCCCAAGTACGTCCAGTACAAGGGCGCCCCTCCGCCTTGCGATGCACGGCACCAGACGCCGTGAGCCACGCCCTTCGGGCGCCCGGCGCTACTTTCAAGACACGCCCTAGCTCAGGTTCCGGGGAGGATGCGGCGCGTTTCATATGCCCACATCGCGATCTCGACCCGGTTGCGGGCGCCGAGTTTGGCCATCAGGCTCGCCAGATGCGTCTTCACCGTGCTGAGGCTGATGTGCAGTGCATCGGCGATCTCGGTGTTGGTCAGCCCGCGAGCGACCGCGAGGAGCACCTGCTCCTCGCGGGCGGTGACGGGGGAGACCGGCTGGGCCACGGGCCGGCCGGCGGGCAGGTCCGCGAATGCCTGGAGCAGACGGACGGTGACGCTGGGCGCGATGAGCGCCTCACCTTCGGCCGCCGACCGTACGGCCTGCGCCAGGAGGTCCGGTCCCGTGTCCTTCAGGAGGAACCCGCGGGCGCCGGCCCGCAGTGAGCCGTAGACGTACTCGTCGAGGTCGAACGTGGTGATGACGACCACGGCCGGCGGGTCGGCGACGGCCGGGCCGGCGACCAGCCGGGTGGCCTCCAGCCCGTCGAGTTCGGGCATGCGGATGTCGAACAGGCAGACGTCGGGGCGCAGTTCGCGGGCCAGACGTACCGCTTCCCGCCCGTCGGCGGCCTCGCCGACCACCTCGATGCCGGGCTGGGCGTTCAGCATGATCCGCAACCCGGTGCGGATGATCGTCTGGTCGTCAGCGACGAGGACGCGAATGGGCACCGCTCTCGCTCCTCGCTCTCGGCAGTTCGGCTTCGACATGCCAGCCCCGGTCGATACCCGGGCCGGCTCGTAGTGTGCCGCCCAGCAGAGTCGCGCGCTCGCGCAGTCCGGTAAGTCCGTATCCCTCGCGCCCCCGGCCGGTGCGCCGGCCGTCGTCGCGCACGCTCACCCGTACCGTGTGCCGTTCCGCGGCGACCCGGACGACGAGCTCGGTCGCGTCGACCGCATGGCGCAGCGCGTTGGTCACCGACTCCTGCACGATCCGGTAGACGGCCGCGTCCACGGCCGGGGGCAGCGCGTCCAGTTCGCCGTCGAGCCCCAGGTCGACCCTGAGGCGACCACCCGGCGTGCGCACCAGGCGCTCCAGATCCGCGACCCCGGCAGGGGGCGCCAGCTCGGCGCCGACCCCGCGGTCGCGCAGCGCGGCGACCATGGCGCGCATTTCCTCCAGCGTGCGCGCCCCTTCCTCCTCGACCCCCTCCAGCGCCTCGACGGCGGCGGACGGGTCGGCGCCCGCGAGCACCCGGCCCGCCTGGGCGATGATCACTATGGCCGACACGTGGTGGGCCACCGTGTCGTGCAGTTCCCGGGCGAGCTGCTCGCGCTCGCGGGAGCGCACCTGGTCCAACTGCCGCTCGCGAGCGGTCACCCGGAACCGCACGGCAGCCCCCACCACACCGGGCATCAGCAGGAAGACGAAGCCCACGACGTTCTCGGCGAGCGGGGTCTCGTCCGTGACGGAACACAGCGCGCTGGCCGCGAGGATTACCGCGCCGCCCAGTACGAACTCGCGTCCCGATCCCCACCGGGGCAGCGCGTACACCAGCACGAGCACGACCGTGCTGGTGTACAGGCCGACGGGCTCGCGCGGTGCGGCGACGAGCGAGGCCGCCTGAAGCAGGACCACCGAGCCGAACGCCAGCGTCACCGTCGCCAGCGGGCGGGTCCGGCGCCACAGGGGCAGCAGGCACAGCCATACGGCGAACACCACCGCCACCGGCCGCCACACGACGTTCTCGCGCAGGGTGGCCTCCAGCACCACACCGGTGAGGCCCGCGGCGAGCAGCGCCCAGTCCCGCCGTACCCGGGCGGGCGGGTCGGACGGCCGGGGTTCGGTCCACAGGGTTCGCAGGTCGTCTCGGAGCACGGTTCTCAGCCTAGGGACCGCGGCGCGCGGCGCATCGGCCGAAAGGACGGGTCGTCACTCCGCCCCGGGGCCGACGGATCCACGGCCCGCGGGCCGATGCCGCAGAGCGCCGTGGCGACGAACCTCGGCATCGGCGGCCGTACAAGGACGGCCGACGACGTGGTTGGAGGCCCCGATGCTCTCGAAAGCCCTGTTGCGCCTGGGCGGCGGCGCCGCCCGCCATCCCTGGCGGGTGATCGCGGCATGGCTGATCGCCGCCACCCTCGCCGTCCTCGCCGCCGTCGCCTTCGGCGGGCGGACCGCGGACTCGATGACCGCTCCGGGACTGGATTCGCAACGGGCCGCGGAACTGATCGGGCGGGCCGGCACCGGCCAGGAGGGGATGACCGCCCACGTGGTCGTCACCCCGGTCGACGACGGTGCGACGTTCTTCGACGACGCCGACGCGCGCACCGCTCTCACCCGGCTGCGGGCCGAGGTGACGCGGCTGCCGCACGTCCTCGGCACGAGCGACCCGGCGGGGGCGCTCGAAGCGGGTAGGGACACCGCCGTGGGCGGCGGCCTCGTTTCCGCCGACGGGCGGATCGCGGTCGTCCGGGTGCAGTACCCCGACCAGAGTCGGCTGTCGGCCCAGGACCTCGACGCCCTCGTCGATCTCGGTGACCGGCTGCGCGCAGAGCTGCCGCTGCGCATCGAGATGGGCGGGAACCTCTTCTACGCCTTCTCCGACCCCGACGGCGGCGCGAGCGAGCTGATCGGCCTCCTCGCCGCGGCCGCGATCCTGTTCCTGGCGTTCGGTTCGCTCGTCGCCGCCGCGCTGCCGATCGGCATGGCGGTCTTCGGGCTGACCGTCGGCGTCGCCACGATGACGGTACTGGCGGGGGTGACGGAGGTCCCCACCTTCGCACCGGTCCTGGGCAGCATGGTCGGGCTCGGAGTGGGCATCGACTACGCGCTGTTCGTGCTCGCCAGGCACCGGGAGTACCTCGCGTGCGGGCTCGATCCGCAGGCGGCGGCCGGACGAGCGGTGGCGACGGCGGGGCGGCCGGTGGTCTTCGCCGGCGGCACCGTCGTCGTGTCGATCCTCGGCCTGGCGGTCGCGAACGTGCCGTTCATGACGGTGGGCGGGATCGCCGTCTCGATCGTCGTCCTGACGATGGTGCTCGCGTCGGTGACGCTGCTGCCGGCCTTCCTCGGCGCGGCCGGCCCGCGCCTGGCCCGCGCCGGCCGGAGCGGCCGGATCGGCCGGGTTCTGCAGACCGGGAAGCCGGGCCGGCTCGCACGGCGGCGGGACCCGGCGGCGGGCGCCGCCCACGCCGCCGGGTGGCGTCGCTGGATCGGGCACGTCGGCCGGCACCCGGTGCTGTACGCGGTCGGCGCGGCGGGGCTGCTGCTGACGGCGACGCTGCCCGTGCTCGGCCTGCGCGTCGGCCTGCCCGACGACGGCTCACTGCCCCACAGCCGTACCGAGCGCCGGGCCTACGACCTCGTCGCCGAGGGGTTCGGCCCGGGCGTCAACGGTCCCCTCGTCATCGCCGCGGACCCCACCGGTGATCCGGGAGTGCTGGACCGGCTCGTCGGGGCGGTCGCGGCGGACCCGGGCATCGCATCCGTCGCGCCGGCGCACGTCGACCGGGCCACCGGCATCGCGACCCTCGTGGTGTTCCCGACCACCAGCCCCCAGGACAAGGCCACGGCCGACACCATCGCCCGGTTGCGCACCGACGTGCTGCCCACCGCGATCGGGCACGGCCCGGCCAGGGCCCACGTCGGCGGCGCCGCCGCGAGCCTGTCCGATGTGGGCCGACGTACCAGCCAACGCCTGCCGGCGCTCGTCGCCGCCGTGCTGGCGACGTCGTTCCTGCTGCTGATGCTGGTCTTCCGCTCGATACTCGTACCGCTCAAGGCGGTACTGCTGAACCTGCTGAGCATCGGCGCGGCCTACGGCATCATGGTCGCGGTCTTCCAGTGGGGCTGGGGAGGCGCACTCATCGGGCTGGAAGCGACAGTGCCGATCGTGTCGTTCATCCCGATGTTCCTCTTCGCCATCCTGTTCGGCCTGTCGATGGACTACGAGGTCTTCCTCCTCTCCCGCGTACGCGAGGAGTACCTGCGCACCGGCGACAACGGCACGGCGATCGTCGAGGGCGTCTCGGGCACGGCCCGGATCATCACCTCGGCCGCCCTCATCATGGTGGCGGTCTTCCTGTCCTTCGCCGTCGCCGAGGACCCCTCCACCAAGATGTTCGGACTCGGCCTGGCCACCGCGATCTTCATTGACGCCACGGTCGTACGCATGGTGCTGGTACCGGCGACCATGACGCTCCTCGGCCGGACCAACTGGTGGCTGCCGAGATGGCTGGACCGGATGCTTCCCCGCGGCCCGGTCGGCACCGACGACGCCGACGCGGAACCCAGGGGTGAGGATCCGCGTCCACGCCTGGTCGACCGCTGACCCACATCCTGCCCGCCCTTGGCGTCCGGCACCTCAGCGCGCCACCCAGGGGCGTTTCGAGCCGTGACGTACAGGGCGGCGAGATCGTCACTCCTCGGTACCGCACCGGTGCTTGCCGTGACGGACCGTCGAGCGGACCCGACAGCCGTCACGGAAAGCACCGCCGCAGTACCAGCCGGCGGTACTAGCCGGTGGCGCCGGGAGGTCCCGGACCGTCCTGTGGGTGGACGACGTGGTCGTGGCGTACGCGGTCCGCGTTGGCCCGCTCCACCCGCTTGGCGTCCAGCGGCGGCCGCCCCGTGCCGCTGCCCGTCCGCGACGGGACGCCCGGCTGCCGGCCGTGGTCGTCCACCGTGCCGCCCTCGTGCTGGAGCGCTGGTCTGCGCGGTGGGTCCGGGGGAGCGGGTTCGGGCCGCGGCCCGGGCTCGGGCCCGGGCTCCTGCGGCATCGCGTCGTGCACCGTACGCTCGGCCCGCTCCGGATCGGGGACCGAGACGGCCACCCGCCGGAACGGCGCGCCCTCGGCCAACTCCAGGCAGAGCACCGCGCTCTCCGCCTTCACCGCGACGAAGTCCTCGCCGTCGGGCCGGTTGCGGACCCCGCTGCACCGCCCCGGCGACCACGTTCCCGAACCGGCCCGGCCGCGCAGGACGCGCCACCAGCTCCGCTCGACGTGCACCTCGCGCAGCGCCGACACCGGTACCCGTACCTGTCGCCGCCGTGCGGCCAGGCCCTCACGCAGCCCCAGCCGTACGACGACCTCGCCCCCTTCCACCGTCACGTGTGCCATGGCAGCCACCGCCTTCCCACGGTGCGGCTCCCCCCTCACCACCGTACCCATGCGGGGCCCCCGCCCCGGGCCACCCGAGTGGCCCGAGTGGCCCGAGCCCCGGGCGGGACCCGGTGACCGCGTTCACGAAGCGGTGCGCCGCTACCCGGAGGCGGCGATGCCCACCTTGTCGTATGCCTGGTCGATCGCCGCCTGCGCGGCGGTCAGCAGCTCGGGGTTCCCGAAGAGGTACGTGCCGGTGACGTCCCGCAGGGCACGTCGCATGTCCGAGAAGTCCGACTCGCTCAGCAGTCGCACCAGGGCGAGATAGATCAGCAGTGACCACTCCTCGATCTTGAGGACCGGCCGGCCCTCGGCGTCCACCGAGGTGAGCAGGTTGAACATGGCCTTGTTGTGGATGTTGCTGTTGGTGTGCACACCGCCGTTGTCGCTCGACGTGAACAGGAAGTCGTCCATGTGGTCGGGATCGCCGGTCCGGGTGGGATCGCTCAGATCGCGCAGAGGTCTGCCGTTGCCGCCCATCCCGGCCCCGATCTCCCAGTTCCAGGTGCCGACGTCGTGGGCGTCGGGTGCCTCGTACCAGTTGGCGATGATGACGCCCAACGTGTCCGCCAGCGACTCGTTCAGGGCGCCGGACTGGTCCTGGTAGATCAGGTCGCTGGAGGTCTCGATCACCCCGTGGGTCATCTCGTGCGCGATGATGACGAGGTACCGGGCCAGGCTGACGAGCCGGCCTCCCTCGGACACCTGTCCGTACCACATCCGTTTGTCGAACCAGACCGCGTTGAACCACTCGGGCCCCGGCCCGTCCAGGCGGTAGGTGCAGTTGACCAGGGAGACCAGGTCCATGTCGGCGTCGTCGATGCCGTTGCGGAAGAGCTGGTCGCGGTAGTACTTCTCCACCCGTTCGGCATTGACGTGCGCCGAGACCCCGGCCCGGTGGCCGACGCCGAAGTCCGCCTGCGGCGAGCCGATCGCCACGGTCGGTGGCGGGACGGTGTCGATGTCCGCGAAGTCCATGTCGTAGGTGGCGATCTGCCGCCACTTGTCGTGCAGGAGGAAGGAGCCGTTCTGCCGGCTGCCGTGGAACCGCTGCCGGGCGCTGGCCTCGTCCTCGCCCTCCAGCCTGATCGGCACGGTGATCGTGGGGGACATCCCGTAGGACTTGAGGATCTCGCCGGAGTGCGCGTCGACGAGGTATCCGGTGAGCGGGAATGCCTCGCGCGGCGACGCGCCCAGGCCATGGCCGCGCTGGCCCGGCTCACGGCGGTTCTCCGGCAGTTGGGCCGGTACCCCGCGCAGGTGCCAGGCCAGGTGCCACTGGTCGTTGCGGTTGACGTACGTCAATGCGGGCGGCGGCAGTGCCGCGGCGTCGACCGTGGCGCCGGTCGCCGCCCTGACGCGGTCCAGAGCCTCCGTGCCCGACAGCTGCGGCACGGAGTCGACGCCCTCGACCTCGCCGAGCCTGCCGTCCATCGACACCAGCCGCTGGTCCTCGTCGAGCTCGACCAGCACCTCGGCGCCGAAGACGGGGATCTCCTGCCGGGTCTGCTCGAAGCGGACGAGGGTGGTGCCGGTGCCTGCCTGGCGGCGTTCCGTGCTCAGTACGAGATCGGGCACCCGCTCGGGCCGGTCCTCGCGAACGGCCTCACGCAGCGCCGGTGCCTCCTCCACGGCCAGCTTCTCCGCCAGGTAGAAGCGGGCGGCGGACTCGGCCGAGTTGAAACTCCGTTCGTCAACGCCCTCCGGAGCCCCCACGCCGCGTACGGACTCGGGCCCGGGAGGCGCGTCCGCCTGTGGGTCGTCGGTGAAGTGATAGCGGAATCTTTCCAGTTGCGACATGACTGATCACACGACCCTCCGTGATCGTCCCCCTGGTTTCTGCTGTACCACCCCTTCGCGCGCGCGTTCTC
Source organism: Streptomyces sp. NPDC090021 (assembly GCF_044748225.1). Lineage (NCBI taxonomy): Bacteria > Bacillati > Actinomycetota > Actinomycetes > Kitasatosporales > Streptomycetaceae > Streptomyces > Streptomyces sp. NPDC090021. The sequence continues at coordinate 27,247 of NZ_JBIVFO010000021.1, forward strand.
TCCGCGCGTTCTCTTCGCGTGCTCACTTCAAACGTCACACCAGGTGACATCGGTGGCAAGCGGACGGCCCCGCCGGGATGCACGGTGCACCCGTGTTCGCTTCAACTGTGTGACATTCAACGGCATTCGGAGGGTATTGCGGCGGCTCGGCCGCAGGGACCACGATGGAGTGGTCGGGAGCCTGTCCTCGGAGCAGCATGCCCGGCCACCGGTCGGGCACGTGGCCGCCGGCCCCCGGGCTTCCGGGTCACGGAGGACTTCAAATGCCTGTGGCCAGCACCGGCGGGGTGGACGCACTCCAACAGGCGGGCTACGCAGTGGACTTGCAGGGCAGCGTAGAGGACACGGCGGCCTTCCTCGTCCGCGACAACCGTCCGCTCCCGCCCGTCGAGGCGCTCGCGGCCGTGCCCGCCGCGACCCGGACGGACGCCGAAGCGGCACTGCGCGCCACGACCGTCTTCGCCTTCGTGGCGGGCGAACTGGCGGCAGCCGCAGCCCCGTCGGCCGTCCCGCTCGGGCCCGCGCCCGGCGGTGTCTACCTCGCCGCGCCGGCCGGCTCCCCGATCGAGGAGATCCACCTGCCCGGCGCGAAACCGGGACACACCGAACGGCTGCTGCCGGACCCGGGACTCCTCGCCCGCCCCGCCGGGGCCCCGCCCGCCGGGTTCGTGGAGGCCTTCGAGGACACGGCGCCCTCCCCGCAGACGATCGCCGCGGTCCGGGCGGCCGTGACGGCCGAGGTGCTGGGCAGGCACGTGGCGCGCATCTCCGGCATCCGACCGCTTGAGGAGGACGGGGCGTTGAAGGTGCGCAGCCGGGACGCGGCGGCCTCGGACAACGCCCTGGTCGTGGAGGCGCTGGCGCGCCGGTTCGAGGGACTCGGACTGGCCGTCCGCCTGCACCCGTTCCGGTGGCGTGACCACCGCCTGCTGAACGTGGAGGCCGAGCACTCCGTTCCGGGCGCCGACTCCACCGTGCTCATCACCGCGCACCTGGACTCCACCGCCGCGAACGGCTCCTTCGTCGACGCGTTCGGCGATCCGCGACCCTACGATCCGGCGGTGGACCCCGCGCCGGGCGCCGACGACGACGGCAGCGGCACGGCCGCCGTCATGGCCGCCGCGGAATGCCTGAGGGCGATCCTCGACAGCAACCGCAGCGACCGCATGCCCACCCGGAATGTGCGCTTCGTGCTGTTCAACGCCGAGGAACAGGGGCTGGTCGGCAGCAAGTACTACGCACGCGCCGCGGCGGCGGCGGGCGAGGACATCGCCGGCGTCTTCCAGATGGACATGATCGCGGGACGGCAGCCGGGAAGCACCCCCATCGTCGAGATCCACGCCGGCTCCCTCGTGTCGGGGCCCGTCGTCAGCGCGTCCGACGCGCTGGGCGAGCGTGTCGCCCGCGCCGTACCGGTCATCGACCCGGAGGCGAAGGTCCAGCAGCTGACGGGCCTCGACGACCCGGCGGCGGGGCGCAGCGACCACGCGAGCTTCCACGAGCGGGGGTGGGCGGCCGTCGCCGTCTCCGAGGACCTGTTCTCCACACCCGACGGAGACCCGGGAACCGGTACCCGGCAGTACCACACCCCGGGTGACACCCTTGTCGACCAGGACCACGACACGGAGTTCGCGGCGACCGTGGCCCGCTCCGTCATCGCGGCGGCCCTGACGTTCGCCGGCCTGTGAGGCCGGCGCCCGCCGGGCCCGAGGCGCCCGTCGGGGCCCGCGTCAGCTCCGGCCGGCGAGGGCCCCGACGGCCAGGGCGATGGCCGCCGCGGCATTGGGTACGAGGTAACTCGGTTGCAGCCGAAGCCCGTTCGCCGGACGCAGGTCCGCGTCGAGCCGCAGGCTCCAATGGTCCGGCTGGCTGGTGGAACGGTGGCGGACTGTCTGAGGTGTCTGCGCGTACTCCCAGCCGAACCGGAAGGGCCGCCTCTGCCTCTTTTCCCGGTGGAGCCATTCCATGTCGTCGATGACGAGGAGGAGACAGATCTCGGGGCGCAGGGTCAGCAGGTTGACGGAGACCCCGGTGTAGTACAACTGCGCCTGTGTGCCGAGCATGGCTTTGAGGCGCAGCACTTCCGGTTCACCTTCCGGGTCCGGCGGCCCGACGAACGGGGGGCGCTCGTGCTCGTCGGCCGCGTAGAGTTCCTCGACCCACTCCCGGTAGAAGTTCCGCTCCACCGAGAATTCCGTGGCGGGTGGGAAGGGCTGCTCGGTCTGCGGCGCGAAGATGCCGGAGGGGGCGATGTGGTTGAAGTGGCTGTGGGTGGCCACATGTTCGGAGCGATGAGGCAGCAGTACGTCATACGTCCCGTCGCCCGCCCTCAGCATGACGACCGTTCCGTGAGAGACGGCGGCGGAGTGGTACCGCCCGTCGACCACGGGGTCGGCGACGCGGTCGTGCAGCCAGCGCCGCCTGTTCAACCGCTCCAGGGGGACCGGCCGGCCGGGGTCGTCGGCGAGCGCGTCCATCAGTTCGCTGTCGAGGTCTTCGGACGTGGCCAGTGAGGCGAAGTAGCGGCCGAGTTTGCAGTCGAGACGGGGGCCGGCGTCCCCGCCCAGGTCCAGTTCGTGCAGCGCGTAGGTGGGGCCGGAGAAGAACGCCCGGCGTTCGGCCTTCGTGATGGAGCCGTACCTTGCCACGTAGCGGTCGAACGCGTCACGCCCTTCGTGGGGGTCGAACTCCGCGTCGTAATCGGCCCAGTGGGGCAGTGCCGCACCGTGGAGACGTCCGAGCGCCGCTTCCAGGTCCGTGGTCGCAGCAGCTGGGTAGGCGCAGATCGGCATGGTCTGGCCCCACAGCTCGACCAGGGAATGCCGCGGGTAGAGGGCTCGTAACGTCTCCACCATCCCCACGTCGGCCAGGATTTCGGACCGTGTCCGGGCTCGCTGGGCCTTCGCGGCCCTGGCCTGTGCGGACGGGGGCGGCGCCTTGTCCGGAGGACTCGGCATCGTGAACGGCAGATCGACGATCTCGCCGCGCTCGGCGCGGTGATGCAGACTGCGCCAGACCGCGACGCTGCCCAGGTCGGAGAGCCCGTTCGCCCGGGCCGGCGAATCCGGCGTCCGGGCCCGTTCGAGGCAGGCGACGACGAACGGGCGGCAGAACCTGTTCCAATCGGGGAACTGGGCGGTCCTTCCTCCAAAGTTGGCGAAGAAGGCACTCCGTCCGACCGTCAGGGCGGTCTCGGTCGCTCTGTACAGCTCATCCGTCGTGCCGAACCCGGCCATGTCCTTCAACTCGCGCAGCATGCCGAGAAAGTTGGACTTGGCGTCCCTCTCAAGGTGCTCGTCCGCCATCGCGAGGCCCCTCCTGTCAGCGCCGGGTACCGATTCTCGCGCAGCGGAGCAGGGCGGGTACGGGAAACGCCGGAACCGTCAACCGGCCACGGTGGACGGTCCGGATCGGTCCGGATCGGTCCGGGATCCGTCATCAGCGCCGGCCGGCCAGGGATCGTCTGAGGCGCAACAGCCGCGACGAAGGGATCCGCAGTCATGGGAGAGAATGCGCAGCAGCGCCGCCTCCGCCGCCGCGCCACCGCGGTGGTGAGCGGGCTGGCAGTGGCGGTGGCCGGACTCGCCGCGCTCGTTCTGGCCGTCCTCCAACCCGAGCTCGCCCAGGCTGTGGGCTTCGCCCTCGCGGTCCTCGGGATCGCGGCGCAGCTGCGCGAGTGGCACCACCGCGCCCGGGCCGACGCCGGTCGGGCGCGGGACGCCGAGGGCGACGGGACGGCATGACCGAGTGTCCCGGCCCCCGGGGAGGTGCCGCTCGCCGGACGTCGACGGCTGGGGAGACCGGATCACCGCTGCCCGAGCCCGACGAGGGCCCCGGCAGCGGTGTCGCCCGGAAGGGCGTCGGCGGGGCGGGTCCCGGTACGGGTACGGGTACGGAAGGTGCGGCGGTAGGTGTCCGGCGGGACGCCGACCGTCCGGGCGAAGTGACGGCGCAGGGTGGTGGCGGTGCCCATGCCGGTGGCCGTCGCGATGGTGTCGACGGTGTCGTCGGTGGTCTCCAGCAGTTCCTGCGCATGCCGGATGCGCTGGGTGAGCAGCCACTGCAGCGGGGTGGTGCCGGTCACCGACCGGAAGTGGCGCCCCAGGTGGCGCGAGCTCATCCCCGCCTGACGGGCCAGGTCCTCCACCGTGAGCGCCTGGTCCAGGCGCTGCAGCACCCAGGGGAACAGGCGGGCCAGCGGATGATGGCCCGGGGTGGGCACCGGAGTGGTCACGAACTGGGCCTGGCCCCCGTCGCGGTGCGGAGGGACCACCAGACGCCGGGCGATGGTGTTGGCGACGGCCGAGCCGTGGTCGAGGCGCACCAGGTGCAGGCAGAGGTCCATGGCGGCGGCCTTGCCCGCGGAGGTGAGCACGCTGCCGTTGTCGACGTAGAGGACATCGGGATCCACCGTGACCCGGGGGTGACGTCTGGTCAGTTTCTCGGTGTGCGCCCAGTGCGTGGTCGCCCGGCGGCCGTCCAGGAGGCCGGCGGCGGCGAGCACGAAGGCGCCCGTGCACAGCGAGGCCACGCGGGCTCCCGCCGCGTGGGCCGCCCGTACCGCGTCGACGAGCTCGGCCGGCGGCTCCCGGTCGACGTCGGCCCAGCCGGGGACGATCACGGTGTCGGCCCGCCGGAGCCGTTCGAGTCCGTGGTCGGGGAGGAGGCGGAAACGGTCGACCTGGACGGCGCTCGGGCCGCAGAGCGCGAAGTCGTACCAGGGATCGACGATATGGGTCAGATCGGAGCCGAAGACCTCGATCGCCAGGGACAGTTCGAAATGCAGCATGCCGTCGGTGATGGCCAGCGCAACAGTGGTCACGTCCGGAAGTGTACGGGTCATGTCGTTCCGGACACTCGTGCGGCGGGCCGCTCCGCGCCAGGATCTTCCTGACGGAGCGCGGCGGGCCGTAACGGTCCGCCGGTGCACAACTCGGCGTGCGAAGGAGCGGGTTCATGGGATCGGGTCAGCAGGTGACGGTGTTCGGCGCCTACGGGCACACCGGCCGGTTCGTGGTGCGGGAACTGCTGGAGCGGGGGTTCGTCCCCGTGCTGTCGGGCCGTGACGGAGCCGCGCTGGCGAAGCTGGCACACGAGACCGGTCTGGACGCCCGCCCGGCAACGGTGGACGACCCGGACTCGCTCGACCGCGCGCTGGCCGGCACGGCCGCCGTCGTCAACTGCGCGGGACCGTTCGCCTCGACGACCGCCCCCGTGATCGAAGCCGCCCTGCGGGCGGGGATGCCGTACCTGGACGTCGCGGCCGAACTGGAGGCGAACATCGACACCTTCGCCCACTTCGCGGACCGGGCACGGGCCGCCGGGGCGGTCGTCGTCCCCGCGATGGCCTTCTTCGGTGGCCTCGGCGACCTGCTGGCCACCGCCGCCATGGGCGACTGGGACGAGGCCGACGAGGTGCACATCGCCTACGGCCTGAGCAGCTGGCACCCCACCGCGGGGACGCGGCTCTCGGGTGCGGTCTCCCGGGAGCGGCGCGGTGAGCGGCGCCTGCGCTACACCGGAGGTCGGTGGGAGTACCGCACCGACGCCCCGCCCACCCTCGAATGGCGCTTCCCGCAGCCGACGGGTACCCGCCCCGTGATCGGGGAGTTCACGATGGCCGACGTGGTGACCGTGCCCACCCACCTCTCCGTCCCGCAGGTCACGACCTACATGACGGCCAACGCCGTCCAGGACATCGCGGCCCCCGCAACGCCCGCGCCGGCCGCCGCCGACGAGAGCGGCCGGTCCGACCAGACCTTCGTCGTCGACGTGGTCGTCCGGCGCGGCGGCGCCGAACGCCGGGCGGTGGCCCACGGCCAGGACATCTACGCCGTCACAGCACCCCTCGTCGTCGAAGCCCTCGAACGAGTCCTCACGGGCCGCACCCGCACCGTCGGTGTCGCCGCCGCGGGCGAGATGTTCGACGCCCCCGACTTCCTGCGGGCGCTCTCCCCGCACGTCACCCTCGCCCCGCTCCCGTAGCGGCGTACCGCCCCGCCCCGCCCCCGCCCCCTCCCCGCCCCACTTCCGGGTGATCTGGGCCACCGGCTGTCACCGGGGCAGCCGACGCGGTGCCCTGAGGCCGTACGCACCAGGACACCGCCCCACGACCCGTGATCCGCGGCTCGACGCCGACGACCGCAGGCATCCGCACCACCGCACACGACCGGAAAGGCCGATCCACACCATGACCGGACAGACGACCGCGTCGCCGCGCGGCGGCACCCTCCTGAAGACCGCGACGGTCCTGCAGACCCTCGCGCTCTTCTTCCAGGCATCCACCGCGGGCCTGCTGCTGACCTCGACCCGCGCCTACACGCTGCACGACTACGGATCGAAAGTGATGTACGCCGCCGCCATGCTGTACGTCCTCGCCACGGTCCTCGCATGGCGCCCGGGCGGCGGATCCCCGCGCCCGATCCTGTACTCCACCGGCTTCCTCGGCCTCGCCTCGGCCCAGGTCGCCCTCGGCATCGCCCACGTGGCATCCCTGCACGTCCCCCTGGGCGTGGTCATGTTCGCCCTCAGCACCCTGGCCCTGGTCGGATCGCTGTCCCGGCGCCCGCTGCCGCGCCCCGCCGTCCGTTCCCAGCCGCGGGGTGAACCGCGGCGCAGGAACGGCTCGCCGGCGTCACCCGTACGAAGAGCTCCCGGTCCGGAGACCTCCGGGAACGGCCTCGGGGGCGGTGACGAAGCGGGCCGGGCCGACGGGTACCGAGCCCGGGGCCGCGGCGGCTGCGCGCGGGCCGAGGAGGCGGTTCACGGGCCGGTTCCACGGGTCACCTCTCGGCCTGCTGCCAGACGGAGGTGAGTGCCGCGACGGGGTCGTCGTCGGCCGGTGCCGCCGGCCACCAGTCGCCGTCGTCATCCTGGAGGTAGGGGTACCAGCGGGTGTCGGGGCCCAGGCGCAGCTGGATGCCGTGGTCGGTGAGCGTGAGGCGGTTGCGCCAGGCCCTGAGGGCGACCGGGGTGCTGGTCATTTCGGTGAGGGCCTCGGTCAAGGCGCTGCGGGCGGCTGTCATGGCCGTCGGGTCAGGGGTGTGGGGCTGTTCGGCGACGGTGATGCCGGGCGGGCCGCCATACCGCCAGGCGCGGGCGAGGCGGGCGAACGCGGTCGGTCTGGCACCGGTGTTCTGGATGAGGTGGTGGAACCACTCGGGTCCGCAGTCGCTCGCGGCGATTCGTGCCGCATCCTCGCGCTGTGTCAGGTACAGGCTGGTGGTGTCGCCCGTGAGCAGCCGGGCGGCGCGTGCGGCGGTGTCCGCCGTGAGGCGTTCGAGGTCCGCGGTGGACAGACGGGTGCCGGGTGGCGGGGCGGTGGGCAGCGCGGCGGTGTGGGCGGCCGGTGCGGGGAGTTCTGGAAGGGGTGGAGTGCGTTCGGCCAGGGCGGCCCAGGCCGCGTAGGCGCCGGCAGCCGGGAGGCCGGCCGGCGCGGGTGGCAGGGAAGTCGCCCGGGTGGCCGTACGACGGGCCCGCAGCTGGGCGAGGACTTCTTCCCGTCCGCGGCCGCGCAGGGCGAACACCACGAAGGGGTCGGCGTCGATGGTGGAGGCGATGGCGTAGCAGAGCGCGGCGGCGTGTTTGCAGGGGTAGCCCCAGTCGGGGCAGGAGCATTCGGGGTCGAGTTCGGTGGGCTGCGGGAGCAGGGGGACGCCGGCGTGGCGGGAGTCGTCGACGAGTTCGGCGGGCATTTCGCCGTCGAGGAGTGCGGCGAGATGCCCGGCTCGGGCTGCGACGGTGTCGAGGAGGGTGTCCCACTGGGCGCCGGTGAGGACGGGCAGGTGGACGGTGGAGCGGTAGGGGCGGGGCCTGCTGCCCTGGACGGCGGCTTCGACCCGCCCGGGGGCGATGCTGATCGGCCCTACCATGCCCTGGCGGGCGTAGGTGCGTCCGCGGGACAGGCGTCCCGAGTCCAGGGTGGAGTCCTCCAGGGCCGTCACCCATGCCTGGCCCCACCAGGTCGCGGCGAAGGCGCGCCTGCCGCGGGCGGGTGTGCGGCGCGGGCCGGGGATCGACGGGCTCATTCCTGCCTCCCCAGGGCGACGAGTTCGGCGAGATCGGCGTCGGACAGTTCGGTCAGAGCGGCCTCACCGGAGCCGACCACGGCGTCGGCGAGCGCGCGCTTGGATTCGAGAAGCTTCGCCACCTTGTCCTCCACGGTGCCTTCCGCGAGGAGTTTGTGGACCTGTACGGGCTTGTCCTGGCCGATGCGGTAGGCGCGGTCGGTGGCCTGGTCCTCGACCGCCGGGTTCCACCAGCGGTCGTAGTGCACGACATGGGTGGCACGGGTGAGGTTCAGGCCGGTGCCCGCCGCCTTCAGGGAGAGCAGGAGCACCGGCACCTCGCCGCGCTGGAAGCGGTCCACGATCTTCTCGCGTGCGGTGACAGGGGTGCCGCCGTGCAGGAGGAGGGTGGGGAGGCCTCGTTCCGCGAGGTGCTGCTCCAGCAGGCTGGCCATCTGCCTGTACTGGGTGAAGACCAGCACCGACTCGCCTTCGGCGGTGATGGTGTCGACCAGTTCGTCGAGCAGGTCGAGCTTGCCGGATCGGCCGTGCAGCGGTGTGGACCGGCGCAGGTACTGGGCCGGGTGGTTGCAGATCTGCTTCAGCGCGGTGAGGAGCTTCAGGACCAGTCCGCGGCGGGCGATGCCCTGGGCTTCGGCGATCTCCGCCATGGTTTCGCGGACCACCGCCTCGTACAGGCTTGCCTGTTCGGCCGTCAGCGGCACGACGCGGTCGGTCTCGGTCTTGGCGGGCAGTTCGGGCGCGATGCCCGGGTCGGACTTCCTGCGGCGGAGCAGGAAGGGACGCACGAGACGGGACAAACGCTCAGCGGCCTGTGGGTCCTCACTCGACTCGATCGCGCGGGCGTGGCGGTCGCGGAAGACGGCGAGCGGTCCGAGGAGTCCGGGGGTGGTCCAGTCGAGGAGCGCCCACAGTTCGGAGAGGTTGTTCTCCACGGGGGTGCCGGTGAGGGCGACGCGGGCGCGGGCGGGCAGGGCGCGCAGCTCGCGGGCGGTCGCGGCGTAGGGGTTCTTGACGTGCTGGGCCTCGTCGGCGGCGATCAGCGACCAGGCGATCTCGGCGAGGATCTCCCGGTCGCGGCGCAGGACGCCGTAGGTGACCAGGACGATCTCGTCGTCGGCGAGGTCCTTCAGGTGGCGGTCGCCGCCGTGGTAGCGGCGTACCGGCGTGGCCGGCGCGAACCGGGCCGCTTCGCGCTGCCAGTTGCCCAGCAGCGAGGTGGGGCAGACGACGAGCGTGGGGCCCGCGGTGGCGGGGTCGGTCTGGCGGTGCAGGTGCAGAGCGAGCAGGGTGATGGTCTTGCCCAGGCCCATGTCGTCGGCGAGACACCCGCCGAGACCGAGCTCGCACATCTCGGCCAGCCAGGCGAGGCCCCGTTTCTGGTAGTCGCGCAGCGTGGCCTTCAGCGCGGTGGGCTGCGGGGCGGGGGTGCGGGATCCGGGGTCGTGGATACGGGCGACGAGGTCGCCGAGCGCACCGACCGCCGTACAGCGAAAGGTCTCTCCGTCCCGCTCCGCCTCGCCGGTCAGCGCGGCGCCCAGCGCCTCCATGGGAGTGAGCGGTTCCATCCGGCGGCGCTTGGCGCGGGCCACCAGCTTCGGGTCGGCGACCACCCACTGGTCGCGCAGCCGGACGAGGGGGCGGCGCGTCTCGGCGAGGGCGTCCATCTCGGCCTCGGTGAGCGGGTCTCCGCCGAGCGAGAGCTGCCAGCGGAAGTCGAGGAGGGTGTCGGCGTCGAGCATGCCGCCGGCGCTGGATCCGGGGGCGGTGTGGTGCCCGATCTCCGCGGTCGCGGTGAGTGCCTTGACGAGCTCGCGAGGCCAGTGCACGTCGACACCGGCGGCGCGCAGCGTGTCGGTGGCGTCGCCCAGCAGGTCGAAGGCTTCGTCGTCGGTCAGCCGCAGCTGGTCGGGAGCGGCGTCCTTCAGCAGCCGGTCGAGCGGTGGCCAGACGCGGGCGCCGCGCCGCAGTGCGAGCAGCATCTCGGTTTCGGCGCGCGGGCCGAACAGGCGCTCGGTCTCGGTCGGCTCGCTCCACAGCCGTGCGGCCTCCACGACGAGCGCCGGATCCGCAGCGGTGTGCAGCTGGAGGACGGCCCGGAACCGCCGGCGGCGCCCCTCGGGTACGTCGACCCGCAGCGAGACCCTGACGTCGGCGGTGAACGCGGCGGCGGTCTCCTCGGCCCACTCGTGCAGGCTGGGCACAGCACGCGTCTCGCGCCAGGCGTACGGCAGGGCTCCCATGGCGAGCGGCGCGGCCGGGGTACGGACCAGGGCGTCGGCGACCGCGTCGCAGAACCGGCGTACCAGCGGGGCCGGTTCGGCGATCCGTAGCGGGGCAGGACCCGGCTCCGGCAGGCAGTGGCCGTGTGGCGGGAAGGCGGCGGCGAGGGCGTCCAGCGTCCGACGCTGGGCGGCGGTGAAGGGGCCCGCCTGCCAGCTGTCGTAGCCGCCGGGGGTGAGGGCCGGGTAGAGACGGCCGTCGGCGAGCAGCCGGAGCGCGAATCGGGCGGCGGCCTGCCAGGCGGCGGCGGAGGGGTGCGGCGGCTGTGCCCCGGACAGCGCGGCCACAGCGAGGGCGACGGGCAGCGCGTAACCCACCACCGTGCGCCGTCTGACCGAGCGGCCGTGCGGCAGCACGAGCTCCGTCGCCTCGGTCTCGACGCCCGCGGGTGCCGTGCCCTCGGCGGCGGCCGCCCCGGCGGGCTGCCAGAGCAGCAACTGGCCGAGGCGGGCAGGCTCGCCGGGCAGGAACACCGCCGCCCAGCCGCCGTCGAGCAGACCCCGCGCCCAGGCGGCCGACTCCGGCGCGGCCAATGGCGGCACGCTCCCTGTGCTTGTGCCTGTGCCTGTGCCCGTGCCTGTGGCTGTGCCCATGCCTGTGCCCGTGCCCATGCCTGTGCCCGCGCCTGCGCCCTGCTCGTGTACGAGGACTCGTGCCACTCCCTTTACGCCTCACTGTCGTTCAGGCGGTCTTCACCGCGCCTTCGTCCATTAGCAGGTTCCGACCCTGCCGTCACCGGCGCGAGTGGGCCTTGTTCGCCGCGGTGCGCATGCGTTTGGCCAGTCGCTTGTCGACGCCGCGCAGGCCCTCACCCAGTTCGGCGAGCACCTGGGCGGTTGCCGGGTGCTCCACTCGCCACAGCTCGTCCACCCGCTGTTCCAGCGCCTCCGGCGCCGTGTTCCAGCTCTCCAGGAAGCCCCGGGTCAGCTCCTCGCCCTCCGGAGCACCGGCGAGGATCGACAGTCCGTCGATGAGCATCCACAGTCCGGCCTCCTCCGCACGCGCCGGGTCCGCGAGTGCTTCTGCGCCAAGGCGCGCGCCCAGGGTCGTGGTGGCCACCTGACGGCACCCCTCGGCGTCGGAGTCCGCCGCCTTGCGCAGTACGCGCAGGGCCCGGGGGTCGTCGAGGCCGGCCAGCACCAGTTGGGCCACGGCGCGCTTCGCCGCTGCCTCGGACCCCTCTCCCGCGCATGCGTCGAGCAGTCCTACCGCGGCATCCGCCGCCGAACGGTGTGCCAGCCACCCGTCGACCTCCCGGCGCATCTCCTCGGGGGAGTAGCCCAGAAGCCCCCGGAGCAGAGCCTCGGCGTCCGCTTCGGCGTACTCACCGAGCAGGGGCGCGGCCACACCGCACTCCATCAGGTACGCGCGGAGCCCGTGGCGGCCGAGTGGGCTGAGCCGCATGCGGTGCCCGCGGGTGTCGTCCGACGACCGCTCCGACGCCGCCGTCGAGGTTCCCGAACCGCCGCCCGGCTTCTGTCCGACCACGGAGTCCAGGAGTGTGCGCAGAGTCTCCTCGGCCGAATCGCCGCCGTCACCGGGCTCGTACTCCACCGCGCCCAGCAGGGCGAGCGCTTCCCCGAGCTTCCGGAAGGACACCGCGAACAGCGCCTCGAAGAGATCGAACTCCGGCCCCTTCTCGCCCACCTCGCGGGCTTTCGCCCGCAGGTCTTCGACATCCACCCAGGCGTCGTCCGGGGCCTCGTACAGCACTCCGACCAGTCCGTCGGCGATCTCGGCCGTCAGCTCGCCGAGTTCGCCGTGCCACCCGTCCAGCACCCCCGTCTCGCCGATCTCCTCCAGCAGATCGCCCATCGTGGCGGTCCAGAACTCAAGGAGGCCCTCACCGGTGAAGTCGGTTGCCGAGCCACCCCACGCGCGGCCGCGGCTGATCGTGATCAACCCGCCGTCCACGGCGAGCCACCACGGATCATCGAGAACGGCCACGTCCTTGGCGCTGCGCAGCGACTTCAACGCATGAGCCCGCGCGACGGCATCGGCGAACGGTGAGTCGTCGCCGGCCAGCTTCCACAGCCGGAGCTCCTCGACGGCCTCACGGGCAAGCGCGGGCCGCAGCACCCGGCCGGCGGTGACCTGCCGTCCCTCGCGGCACCAGGCGGCGAGCCGCAGCGCAGCGTCGAAGAGCGGAATGCCCCGCACGGCAGCGACCAGGTCCTCCCGCGGAGCCAGGGTCACCGGGCGCAGCACAGGCGCGTCCTCGGCCGGTCCGTCGACTCCGGCATCGACCGGATCGCCCACCCGGCAGTGCCCGCACGTACACAACGCCACGTCGTCGGCAGTCAGCCGACGGACACCGCCGCGTCCGCCCCGATCACCGGTCGGCGGCTTCGCTGTGCCGGACACCGCGTCCGGCGTCAGCCGGGCCAGTCGCGCGGTGATCCCGTCCCGGTCGAAGGCCGCCGGATCGTAACCGGCCGCCCGCAGCTCGGCGACAAGCTCACCGTACGGGCCATCCCCGTCCCCGTCAGGGCTCTTGAGGAGCTCCAGCACCTCGGCCAGCCCCCACACGCCGCCGATGTCCTCGGCCGGCACGTCGGCGCGACGCCCGCCGACGCAGCGCACCGCCCGCTCTGCGCCGACCGGGCGCGGCAGTGTCTTCTCCAGCGTGATGCCGTGCTCCCAGTCGTCGCCGAAGTCGTAGACGTAGCGCAGCCGTGCCTTCTCCTCGGCCAGCACGTCGCCGAGCGCGGTGGCGTCCTCGTCGAAGACCTGGTGGCCGAAGCTGACATCCATGCCGGTGAGTCGGGCCGTATCGCCGTACCCCCGGCCGAACTCGTCGGTGAACAGATGCAGATGCTCACCGTGCCATCCGAAGGCGACCTGGATGGCGTCGTGCAGCGTCCCGAGCGAGGTGTCGGACGGCAGCACGAGGCGCCGCCACAAGGGCGGTCTTGTGCCGTGCAGCACGATCTTCAACTGGAGATCGGACGGGGCCGTCTTCCCGTCTCGCCGCATCTGCCGCTCCTACCGCACCGGGGCCACTCGAACGGCCCCATCATGGCGCTGCCGGTGTGCCCGGCTCAAACCCGGTCGTGGCGACCACCGTCCTTCGGGGCATACACGGCCCTGACGCCGCCCGCAGCGGATATCCTCCGCCCTCGCGACCCTTCGCGGGGCGCGCGGCGTCTCCGGCCGCGCCGGTACGGGCGCCCGCGCAGCGCCCCGGCCCGGCGCACAGGCGCTCGGGAGCACATGGCCCTACCGGCCACGGCTGTCGCAGCCCTCGGCATGTGCGTCACGCGGCGTGATGCCGGATTTCGTAGCCCGTCCGGGTGTCCGAGTCACAGTCCTGCCCGGTGACTGGGTCAGTCACGGTAAAGCGAGCGGACAGAGGGGCAGTCTCCAGCGCCTGTACTGTCCAGCCCCGAGACTCGAGGCCGCTGCGGAGTGTGGCCGCGATGTCGGCCATCGGCGCGGGGTTCTCGGTGGCGACATCGAGGTCCTGGCTGGGACGGTTCACGAGGCTGTGCGCCCTCACGGCATACCCGCCGGTGAGGACCAAGGGATACGCTGAGCCGAGGGCAATCACATCCGCCAGGAGCCGCCTGTGCAGCTCCGGCATGTCCGTCACGCGGCTGCCCGGGTGCGAGAGGCGAGCTGGGGGAAGGCGTCCTCCCACACGGTGCGCACGGTGCGCCCGACGAGGGTGCGCAGCACGGGCCACAGCTGGAGGAGTAGATCCCGGTTGAGGTAGCGGGGCAGGTCGTCGTGCAGGCCCTCGTGCAGGACGGTGCGGTACAGACCCATGCGCTGGCGAGGTTTCCCCAGGTCGTACGAGGTCATCCCGGACCAGGCCAGGTGCAGCGGCAGCTCCACGAGACCGTGCGTCGGCCCGTGCAGCTCGTCCAGCGACTCCGGCAGTCGGCTCCGGAACTTCTCCCGGTACAGCGCGAGGTTTTCGGCGTCCGCCCCCGAGAGGCCCTTTGGCGCGGGTGCGGGATGCTGCGGGCTGGAGGGCATGCCTCCATTATGGCGGCCGCAGAAGTGGTGCGGCCATGCCGTCGGCCACCGCGTCGAGGATGGCGTACAGCGCGGCCTCCGGCCGAGGGGGAGGAGGCCCGGGTGTGCGCCTGGGTGCGGCGGCGCAGGCCCGTGGTCCGGAGAAGACGCGATGCGGAGTTGCGGACAGAAGGTGTCCGCATGGGGGGGATAGCTTGCTGCCATGGCCTCCAGGACGACACATCCCGTACTCGGCACCCGCGCGCTGAACCGCGCCACGCTCGCCCGCCAGCTGCTGCTGAACCGCGCCGAGATGTCCGCGCGGGACGCCGTCGCCCACCTCCTCGGGCTGCAGGCGCAGAACGTCAAGCCGCCCTACTTCCAACTGCACGCCCGGCTGGCCGGCTTCGAGACCGCCGAGCTGGCCGGGCTCATGGAGTCCCGCGAGGTGGTCCGGATGGTCACCATGCGCTCCACCATCCACACGCACACCGCCCACGACGCCCTCACCCTGCGCCCGCTCGTCCAGCCCGTCCGCGACCGCGAGGTGGCCCACTTCCGCCGGGGCCTCGTCGGGGTGGACCTGGACCGGCTGGCCGACCGGGCCCGCGCCTTCGTCGACAGCGCGCCGCGCACCATGGCGGAGATCCGCGAGGACCTGCTCCGGGAATGGCCCGACGCAGATCCGCAGTCCCTGTCCGTCGCGGCCCGCTGCCGGCTGCCGCTGGTCCAGGTCACGCCCCGCGGGGTGTGGGGACTCAGCGGGCAGGTACGGCTCACCACCGTCGAGAACTGGCTCGGCGAGCCCGCCGGGTCCGCGCAGCCCGTGGACGACGTGGTGCTGCGCTACCTCGCCGCCTTCGGGCCCGCCTCCGTCAGGGACATGCAGACCTGGGCCGGGCTGACCCGGCTGCGGGAGGCCTTCGAGCGCCTGCGGCCCGCACTGGCGGTCTTCCGCGACGAGAACGGCGTGGAGCTGTTCGACCTGCCCGACGCGCCCCGGCCCGAGGCCGGCACCCCGGCGCCGCCCCGCTTCCTCCCGGAGTTCGACAACCTCCTGCTCTCGCACGCCGACCGGACCCGCGTGGTCGCCCCCGAGGTCAAGGGGCGCAGCTGGACCGGCAACCAGGCCCACTGCACCCTGCTCGTCGACGGGTTCCTCGCCGGCCTGTGGAAGCTGGAGGGCGGGATGCTCACCGTCGAACTGTTCGACCGTGTGCCGAAGGCGACCGGGGAGGAGATCGTCGCCGAGGGAGAGAAGCTGATCGCCGACATGGGTGCGCTGCCCGACGGGAGCGGCCGCCCCGCCCCGTCCGTACGGTTCGCGCCGATCCGCGGCTGAGCCGCCCGGCACCTCGGCCGCCGCCGGCGCGCCGGCGGACCACCGCCGGAGCGACACCCCGACCACCGCGCGGGACCGCCGCCGAAGCACCGCATACGGTCAACTCACGGCTGACGCCGCCCTGGTGGTACGCACACCGGACGCGGCACGATACCTGCCATGACGACCGAAAGTGACCGGAACAGCGCCACCGCCCAGTTCCTCGCGGCGCGGGACTTCCTGCTGGAGCGACGCGGTGACTACGAAACCGCCCACACCGGATTCACCTGGCCCCGCCCCCACCGCTTCAACTGGGCCCTCGACTGGTTCGACCACATCGCCGCCGGCAACGACGCCGACGCCCTGCGCATCGTCGAGGAGGACGGCACCAGCGAGGCCCTCTCCTTCGCGCAGCTCGCCGTACGGTCCGACGCGACCGCCAACTGGCTGCGCGCCCGGGGCGTCGCTCCGGGCGACCGGATCCTCGTCATGCTCGGCAACCAGCGCGAACTGTGGGAGGTGATGCTCGGCGCGATGAAGCTGCGCGCCGTCGTCATCCCCGCCGCGCCCCTGCTTGGCCCGGCCGACCTGCGCGACCGGGTCGAGCGCGGCCACGTCCGCCACGTCGTCGCGCGCGCCGAGGACACGGCCAAGTTCGACGAGGTGCCCGGCGGCTACACCCGGATCGCAGCCGGGGAGCGTGAGCAGGTCCCCGCGGGCTGGCTCCCGCTCGCCGACGCCGCCGCCACCCCGGACGCCGAGGGCGGCTTCACCCCCGACGGGGAGACCCTCGCCACCGACCCCCTGATGCTCTACTTCACCTCCGGCACCACCGACCGCCCCAAGCTCGTCGAGCACACCCACGCCTCGTACCCCATCGGCCACCTCTCCACCATGTACTGGCTGGGCCTGCGCCCCGGCGACGTGCACCTCAACATCGCCTCGCCCGGCTGGGCCAAGCACGCCTGGTCCAACCTCTTCGCCCCCTGGAACGCCGGGGCGACCGTCTTCGTCCACAACTACGCCCGCTTCGACGCCGAACGGCTGATGGGCGAGATGGACCGGCACGGGGTGACCACCTTCTGCGCCCCGCCCACCGTGTGGCGGATGCTGATCCAGTCCGACCTCACCCGGCTCGCCAGGCCGCCGCGCGAGGCCGTGGCCGCCGGTGAGCCGCTCAACCCGGAGGTGATCGAGAAGGTCCGCGAGGCCTGGGGGATCACGATCCGCGACGGGTTCGGCCAGACCGAGACCACCCTCCAGGTCGGCAACTTCCCCGGCGTCCCCGTCAAGCCCGGCTCGATGGGCCGTCCGGCGCCCGGCTACGAGATCGTCCTGCTGGACCCGGTCACCGGCAAGGAGTCCCCCGACGAGGGCGAGCTGTGCGTGGACCTGCGCGTACGGCCTGCCGGGGTGATGACCGGCTACCGCGACGACCCGGGGCGCACCGCCGAGGCCATGGCGGACGGGCTCTACCGGACCGGCGACATCGCCGCGCGCGACGCCGACGGGTACCTCACCTACGTCGGGCGCTCCGACGACGTCTTCAAGGCCTCCGACTACAAGATCAGCCCGTTCGAGCTGGAGAGCGCCCTGCTGGAGCACGAGGCGGTCGCCGAGGCCGCCGTCGTCCCGTCCCCGGACGAGCTGCGGCTGGCGGTCCCGAAGGCGTACGTCACCCTCGCGGGCGGGTGGGAGCCCGGGCCGGAGACCGCCCGCGTGCTGTTCGAGCACTCCCGCGCCGTGCTGTCGCCGTACAAGAGGATCCGGTGCATCGAGTTCGGTGAGCTCCCGAAGACCGTGTCGGGCAAGATCCGGCGGGTGGAGCTGCGGGAGCTCACGGCGGCCGGTTCGGCGGCGGAGTACCACGAGGCCGACCTGCGCTGAGCCGGCGCCGAGGGGCCGGCGGGGCGGTGCGGCGCCCACCCGGCCCCCTCGTGTCCGCTCACGTCCGGTCACGTCCGCTCACGTCCGCTCACGCACGAGCGCCCGTCCCGCCTGTCCTGTCCGCCTGTCCGTCCGTGTCGTCTGCCCTGTCCCCGCGCGAGCGCCGTACGCGGTTCCTCGCGTGTGCCCCTACGCGGGCAGGTGCGCCTCGATCGCGGCGACGACCTCGGGGGCCTCCGGCTCGGTACGCGGACGGAAACGCGCCACGACCTCACCGGCGGGGGAGATCAGGAACTTCTCGAAGTTCCACTGGATGTCCCCGGCCTCGCCGTCCGCGTCGGGGGTCTTCACCAGCTCCTGGTAGAGGGGGTGTCGGTTCTCGCCGTTGACCTCGGACTTCTCCAGCATCGGGAAGGTGACGCCGAAGCCGGCCGCGCAGAAGGTCTGGATGTCCTCGGCGTTGCCGGGCTCCTGCCCGCCGAACTGGTTGCAGGGCACGCCGATGACGGTGAAGCCCTTCGCCTCGTACGCGAACTGCAGCCGGGCCAGCCCCGAGTACTGCGGGGTGAGCCCGCACTGCGAGGCGGTGTTCACCAGGAGGATCGCCTTGCCCTTGTGCGCCGCCAGGCTGGTGGGCTCGTCGGACAGGGTGGTCAGCGGGATGTCGTACAGGCTCACGGGACTCTCCTCGACAGGCAGCGGATAACGCCACGAGCCTACGGGGTCTGCGGCCAGGCACCCGATCCGACCAGTGCGTCCGCAGGGTCGTTGACCGGCTGGGGCATGCCGGTGAGATCCATGACGAACAGCGGTATGCCGAGCGCGTCCGCCCGGCTGCGGGCGTCCTCCGTGTAACCGGCGAGCGAGAAGTAGACGCTGGTCGCCGAGGCCGTGAGCCCGTTCAGCCAGACGCACTCCACCGCCCGCAGCCCGGCCGGCGCCGTGGTCGGGTCCACCTGGGCCACCAGCCCCGGGGCCCGCAGGTCCACCGCCGCCGAGGGGACCGGCCGCCCGTCGGGCTGCCGTACGTCCTGGAAGCCGAGCCAGCGCAGGTACAGCGCGGCGGTCGCCACCGCGTCCCGTGCCGTACGGATGGTCACCGGCCGGAACGCCGGGCGCGGCACGGCGGAAGGCGGCGCGGTCGGGTGCGACGGGTGCGACGGGTCCGCGTCGGGCCCCGCCGCCGTTCCGTCCCCGCGCAGGTCCGCGGTTCCGCCCCCGCCGAGGTCCGCCGGCCCCGTCCGCCCGCCCCGGCTCTCGCGGTCCGTAGAGGCCGTAGGCCCCGTAGAGCCCGTGGAGCCCGTAGGCCCCGTAGGCCCCGTGGAGCCCGTAGAGCCGGTGGAGCCGGTGGAGCCCGCAGAGCCCGCCGGGTCGGCCGGGCGTGCCGGGCCCGTCGCGGCTGCCGGTCCCGTACCCCGCCCCGTACCGTCCTCCGGCCGCTCCGGCGGGTGTACCGGAAGGCGCACCACCGTGCCGCACGACCCGCACCCCAGCTCCGGGTGTGGCCACTCGCTCTCCCGCCCGCAGGCCGTGCACCGTACCGCCACCCAGCTGTCCGACCAGGTGCGGTGGGTCATCAGCACCGGGGGCGCCGACAGGTCCAGCGGGGGATGGACCGGGGTTCCGCAGGCGCAGGGGAAGACCGGCGCGGTGTAGCCGTTCTCGCGCAGGCACGCCGGGCAGCGCACCGGTACCGCTTCCGCCATGACCTCTGACCCCCTCCGTCGCCGTGCGTGGGTCCATGCTCCACCACCGGCTATCGCCGGGGGGAGCGAGCGCGCCATTTCGGTCCCGTTCCCGCCGGTCGATCGGTGATTTGTACAAGTCGTCGAGCGAGATGCGGCATTTGGTGGGTTCCGGGGTCTCGTAGCGCCTTGACGTCGGAGAAGTCGCCGCTTAGCTTGTTCCGTATAGCAGAACAAAACTTCCGTATGACGGAAAGTGCCTGACCGCCAGACCCGCAGGAGAACCTGATGCCTCGTATGACAGCCGCCGCTGCTGCAGTTGAGATCCTCAAGCTCGAGGGTGTCGAACAAGCGTTCGGTGTTCCCGGTGCTGCGATCAACCCCTTCTACCGCGAGCTCAAGAACGTGGGCGGCATCAACCACACGCTCGCCCGCCACGTCGAGGGCGCCTCGCACATGGCGGAGGGGTACACCCGTGCCAAGGCGGGCAACATCGGCGTCTGCATCGGTACTTCGGGCCCGGCCGGCACCGACATGATCACCGGCCTGTACTCCGCCATCGCGGACTCCATCCCGATCCTGTGCATCACCGGTCAGGCTCCGGTCTCCAAGCTCCACAAGGAGGACTTCCAGGCCGTCGACATCGCCGCGATCGCCAAGCCGGTCACCAAGGCGGCCACGACGGTCTTGGAGGCCGCGCAGGTCCCCGGCGTCTTCCAGCAGGCCTTCCACCTCATGCGCTCCGGCCGTCCCGGCCCGGTCCTCATCGACCTGCCCATCGACGTCCAGCTGACCGAGATCGAGTTCGACCCGGCCACCTACCAGCCGCTGCCGGTCTACAAGCCGCAGGCCAACCGCGCCCAGGCCGAGAAGGCCCTGAGCTTCCTGCTGGAGTCCGAGCGGCCGCTGATCGTCGCCGGTGGCGGCATCATCAACGCCGACGCCTGCGACCTGCTGGTCGAGTTCGCCGAGCTGACCAACATCCCGGTCATCTCCACCCTCATGGGCTGGGGCGTCATCCCGGACGACCACGAGCTGGCGGCCGGCATGGTCGGCGTCCAGACCTCGCACCGCTACGGCAACGCGACCTTCCTGGAGTCCGACGTCGTCCTCGGCATCGGCAACCGCTGGGCCAACCGTCACACCGGTTACAACCTGGACGCGTACCTGGGCGACCGCAAGTTCGTCCACGTCGACATCGAGCCCACGCAGATCGGCAAGATCTTCGCCCCGGACTTCGGCATCGCCTCCGACGCCAAGGCCGCGCTGGAGCTCTTCATCGAGGTCGCCAAGGAACTCAAGGCCGAGGGCAAGCTGCCGGACTTCTCCGCCTGGGCCGCCTCCGCCCAGGAGCGCAAGGCCACCCTGCAGCGCCGCACGCACTTCGACAACATCCCGATGAAGCCGCAGCGCGTCTACGAGGAGATGAACAAGGCGTTCGGTCCCGAGACCCGCTACGTCACCACCATCGGCCTCTCCCAGATCGCCGGCGCGCAGATGCTGCACGTCTACAAGCCGCGCCACTGGATCAACTGCGGCCAGGCCGGCCCGCTCGGCTGGACCATCCCGGCCGCCATCGGTGCCGCCACCGCCGACCCGGAGACCCCGATCGTCGCGCTCTCGGGCGACTACGACTTCCAGTTCATGATCGAGGAGCTGGCGGTCGCCGCCCAGCACAAGGTCCCCTACGTCCACGTCCTCGTGAACAACGCCTACCTCGGCCTGATCCGTCAGGCGCAGGGCGGTCTCGGCATCAACTTCGAGGTCAACCTGGAATTCGAGAACATCAACACCCCGGAGATCGGCGCCTACGGCGTCGACCACGTCAAGGTCGCCGAGGGCCTGGGCGTCAAGGCGATCCGCGTCACCGACCCGAACGAGCTGGGTGCCGCCTTCGAGGAGGCCAAGAAGCTGGCTCAGGAGTTCCAGGTCCCGGTCGTCGTCGAGGCCATCCTGGAGCGCGTCACCAACATCTCGATGAGCAAGACCGTCGACATGAGCGACGTCACCGAGTTCGAGGAGCTCGCGACCGAGCCCGCTCACGCCCCGACCGCCATCAAGGCCCTGCAGGTCTGACCCTGCCCCGCGGCAGTACCCGGCGGCCCCCGTTCCTCCTTGGAGGGCGGGGGCCGCGCCGCGTTCGAGTGCGGCCCCGGGTACGGCCGCGACGAACTCAGGACACACAGACCTGTGCGCTGCAGTTCAGCGCTGGACCGTGAGGAGGTGGCGTCCGTCATGGCTCCGTACGTGGGGGCTGTTGCCGTCGAGTGCGTCCAGGAGTCGGATGGCGTAGACCTCGGACATGCGCTCGGCCACCTCGTCCGCTGTCAGCCACTGGACCGCGGTGGTTTCGCCCGAGACGCGTTCGAAGCCACCCGAGGGCTTGCAGCGGAAGACCAGGGCCACCACTCCGGCCCTGATGTTCTTGTACACGCCGGTAAGTCGGTCCACCTCGACATGGATACCGGTCTCCTCCAGCACCTCCCGCCGTACCCCGCCTTCCGGGGTTTCCGCCAGCTCCAGCACCCCGCCCGGCAGCTCCCACGTCCCGTTGTCGGCCCTGCGGATGGCCAGCAGTCGGCCGTCATCGCGCACCACCGCCCCGGCAACCGACACGGAATGAAGTGGCGTTGACGTGTCCGAAGGGACGCTGTTACTCATGTACATGAGCATAGGAGGAAGCGAAGGACCATGGGAGCAGCTGTAGGAGGAGGCAACGCCGTGCCCCGGTATGTGCAGATCGCCGAGGACATCGTCCAGCAGGTTCGCGCCGGCGTCTTGAAGCCGGGAGACCAGGTGCCCAGCGAGACCGAAATGGTCGAGCGCTATGGAGTCTCGGGCGGGACCGTGCGCAAGGCGATGCTGGAGATCCGCGCCAGCGGTCTCGTGGAAACCCGGCACGGGAAGGGCTCCTATGTGAAGGACCGGCCACCGGTACGCCACCGGTCGTCGAATCGCTTCCGTCGCTCCCTGCGGCAGGGCGGCAAAGCCGCTTACCTCGCCGAGTCGGAGCAGTCCGGCGCCACTGCCAAGGTGAGCGTCGTCTACATCGGCCCTGTCGAGGTCCCGGAGGCCATCGCTCAGCGGCTCGGAGTGGATGCCGGGGCACAAGTGCTTGCGCGTCGCCGCTTGTACTTCCGCAACGGCACTCCCGTGGAAACCGCGACGTCCTACCTGCCGTGGGACGTGGTGCGCGACATCCCGGAACTCTTCGCGGAGAACACCGGAGGTGGCGGCATCTACGCCCGCCTCGAAGAGCATGGGTACACCTTCGCCGAGTTCGTCGAGACCCTGCAGGCGCGACCCGCCTCGAAGGCGGAGGCGTCCGAGCTGGCACTGAGTCCTGGAGCGACGGTGGTGCACCTGCTCCGGAACGCGGTCACGGAGGCAGGCCGGGTCGTTGAGGTCTGCGACACCCTCATGGCAGCCGACCAGTTCGTCTTCGAGTTTCGAGTCCCGGCGACCGACTGACGGCCCATCCCTCCGACCCCAACCCACTGTGATTTCACCTTCACAGTGGGTTGACTCATGTACAGGAGTCGCGGCACTCTTCTCTGCATCACTCATGTACATGAGTGAAGGAGTTTGGCTTGTCTGAAGGAGTTATGGCCATGTGTCAGGTTCCCGCTCGTCTGGCGGCAACGCTCTGTTCCGCCCGTATCGACGACACCTCCTCATCGACGGCTGTGGCTGCGATTGAGCCGAGCTCGGAACTACTCACCCGGGCGCAGGCCGGCTGGGAGCGTTTCCTCGCCACCTTCCAAGGAACGTCCGATGAGTGAGAGCTACGAATACGTCCCCCACCGCCTCCTCCACCAACGTGTCCGCGACATCGCTTCGGGTACCGAAGGCGTGCTGATGGCCGTGATCAACGAGAACGTCTCCGACGCCGCCATCGAACGCTGGATGGAGCTGGCCTACATCCGAGGTGCCTCCGGCCGCGAATTCACCACTGCCGTGACCAACGTCGAGCCCGCCCCGGACCAGCTGCGGATCGTCGGACGCCGAGACCGGAGAAGCGCGTAGTGATCCGACGTGCCCGCCGCTGCTGCATGGGCCCGTTCGACCCCTGGTGCAGGCAGCCGGGTCCTGGGGTCATCCGACGGCAAAGCGCCGAGTCACGGGACCGTCCGTGACTCGGCGCTCTGGTTGTTACCGCCCGACGGTGCGAGGCTGGCGCGACAGGACGTTCGCACCGCCGGGCGGAGTGTGTTGGGGAGGAGATCTCCCCTCCTCGCAGGGGGCTCTGTGCGTAGCCCCTGTAAGAAGAGGAGTGGCTGGGACCGTGGCGGGCGGGCGACGAGAACTCCGGCGTCGTCTCCCTCAGGTCAAGAGACGGGCCTCGGAACCCATTACCACCGCACTGGCTCGCACGCCCGCCACGGTCCTCACGCGGCGCCAGCCGCATCGCTGGCGCAGTCTGCCCTCACCGCGTACCACCCCTCATCCGGGTCCACGGGTCGGGCTCAGCACCCGGGGCCTGACCTCCCGTCAGGCCCCCGGTACATCTGTGCGGCTCAGGCGTCGCGCAGGGCGCGCACGGCCTCCTCGACGCGACGGCCGTAGTCGGCGTCCGCGGCGTGGAAGTGAGCCAGGTTCTTCTCGATGACGTCCTCAAGGGTGACCTGGGAGAGGCCGCCGGCGATGTTCGCCACCAGACGCTCCTTCTCGGCCTCCGACATCAGGCGGTAGAGCTCACCGGCCTGGAAGAAGTCGTCGTCCTTGGTGTGGGCCGGGGCCTCGTGGGTGCCCGTGTAGCCGGAGACGGCCTTCGGGGCGCCCAGCGCCAGACCGGTCTCGGCCGGACCCTGGTACGAGTTGGGCTCGTAGTTCTTGTCGTGGCGCGAGCCGTTGCGCAGCGCCATGACGCCGTCGCGGCCGTAGTTGTCGGCCTTCGTCGCCTTGGGCGCGTTGACCGGCAGCTGGGTGTGGTTCACACCGAGGCGGTAGCGCTGGGCGTCCGCGTAGGCGAAGAGGCGGCCCTGGAGCATCTTGTCCGGCGAGGCGGTGATGCCCGGGACGAAGTTGTTCGGGGAGAAGGCGGACTGCTCGACCTCGGCGAAGACGTTGTCCGGGTTGCGGTCGAGGACCAGGCGGCCCACGCGCTGCAGCGGGTAGTCGGCGTGCGGCCACACCTTGGTGAGGTCGAACGGGTTGAAGCGGTAGTCCGCGGCCTCGGCGGCGGGCATGATCTGGACGTGGAGGGTCCAGCTCGGGTTCACCCCGCGCTCGATCGCCTGGAGCAGGTCGGTCTGGTGCGAGTTCGCGTCCTTGCCGACGAGTTCGGCGGCCTGCTCGCCCGAGAGGCAGCGGATGCCCTGGTTCGTCTTGAAGTGGTACTTGACGAAGAAGGCCTCGCCCTTCTCGTTCGTCCACTGGTACGTGTGGGAGCCGTAGCCGTTCATGTGGCGGTACGACGCCGGGATGCCGCGGTCGCCCATCAGCCAGGTGATCTGGTGCGTGGCCTCGGGGGCGTGCGCCCAGAAGTCCCAGACGTTGTCCGGCTCCTGCTTGCCCGTGAACGGGTCGCGCTTCTGGGAGTGGATGAAGTCGGGGAACTTGATCGGGTCCTTGATGAAGAACACCGGGGTGTTGTTGCCGACGAGGTCGTAGTTGCCCTCTTCGGTGTAGAACTTCAGGGCGAAGCCGCGGGGGTCGCGCACCGCGTCCGCACCGCCGAGGGAGTCGGCGACGGTGGAGAACCGCAGGAAGGTCTCGGTCTTCTTGCCGACCGTGTTCAGGAAGGCGGCGCTGGTGTACGCGGTGACGTCGTCGGTCACCTCGAAGTACCCGTACGCGGCCGACCCGCGGGCGTGCACCACGCGCTCCGGGATGCGCTCACGGTTGAAGCGGGCGAGCTTCTCCAGGAGCTGCTGGTCCTGGATCAGGAGCGGGCCACCGACGCCGGCGGTGGCGGAGTTCTGGTTGTCGGCGACCGGGGCGCCGGACTCGGTCGTCAGCGTGCGCTTCGACATGGTGACCTTCCGTACGGGTAACTGCTGACGGAAAGCGTCTTCCGTCATGCGGAACAGCCTAAATTCGGCGAGAACTAAACGTCAACAGTTTGTTGAACGAAGTTGTGGGGTGAGGTGACCCGGACGGTGCCGGCGCTTGGGCGCGACAGGACAGGTGTCAGCACCGGCACCGTCCGGAGACTCGGTGCCCCCTGCACGAGGGGGCGGTCCGGGCCCTGGGCGGGCCCGGCGGGGGGCCTCAGACCTGGGCGCCGGAGAGGCGCTCGACGGCGCGCAGCAGGGCCGAGTGGTCGAGGCCGCCGTCACCCTGGGCGCGCAGCGAGGCGACCAGCTGGGCGACGACCGCGCCGACCGGGAGGGCCGCACCGACATTGCGGGCGGCGTCGGTGACGATGCCCATGTCCTTGTGGTGCAGGTCGATCCGGAAGCCGGGCTTGAAGTCGCGGTTCAGGAAGTTGTCCTTCTTGCGGGTCAGGACCGTGGAGCCGGCCAGACCGCCGTTGAGCACGTCCAGGGCGGCCTGGAGGTTCACGCCGGACTTCTCCAGGAAGACGACGGCCTCGGCGCACGCCTGGATGTTCACCGCGACGATGAGCTGGTTGGCGGCCTTCACCGTCTGGCCGGAGCCGTGCGGGCCGCACAGCACGATGACCTTGCCGAGGGCTTCGAGGATCGGCAGGGCCGCGTCGAAGTCGGCCTGCTCGCCACCCACCATGATCGACAGCACGGCCTCGATGGCGCCGGCCTCGCCGCCGGACACCGGGGCGTCGATGACGCGGATGCCCTTCTCGGCGGCGTTCTTCGCCAGGTCGATCGAGGTCTGCGGGGTGATCGACGACATGTCGATGATCAGCGCGCCGGACCTGGCGTTCTCGAGGATGCCCTCGGGGCCGTAGTTGATGGCCTCGACCTGCGGGGAGGCCGGCACCATCGTGATGACGACGTCGGCGTCCTTGACGGCCTCGGCGATCGAGCCGGCCGCGATGCCGCCGGCGGCGGCGAGGCGGTCCAGCTTGTCCTGCTCCAGGGTGAAGCCGGTGACCGAGTAGCCGGCCTTCAGCAGGTTCTCGGCCATGGGGGAGCCCATGATTCCGAGGCCGATCCAGGCAATCTTGGGGAGGTTGCTCATGATGAGGGTCCTTCTCTTAATGCTTCGTACGAAAAGTGCGTGAGGTGCCTGGCGGATCGCCCGGACTTCCTCCTCCTACTTGGCGGCGCGGGCCTCGGCCGGCAGCCACGCGAAGGAGGCGGCAGCGTCGGCGGCCTTGTACTCAAGGCCTACGTAGCCCTCGTATCCGGCCTTCTTCAGCTGGTCGAGCAGCTCCTCCAGGGGCAGCTCGCCGGTGCCCGGAGCACCTCGCCCCGGCTTGTCCGCGATCTGGACGTGTCCGGTCTTGGCGGCGTACTTTTCGATGACCTCGGAGAGGTCCTCATCGTTCATCGCCAGGTGGTACAGGTCGAGCAGGAACTTGGCGTTGCCGAGGCCGGTGGCCTCGTTCACCTTGTCCACCACCTCGATGCCGGCCGGGGCGCTCACCAGCGGGTAGAGCGGCGACTCGGGCTTGTTGAGGGTCTCGATCAGGAGGATCGCGCCCACGCGGTCCGCGGCCCGCGCCGCGACGACCAGGTTCTTCAGGGCCAGCTCGTCCTGGACGGCCGGGTCCACGCCTTCGACGCGGTTGCCGTACAGGGCGTTGAGCGCCTTGCAGCCGACCGAGGCGGCGAAGTCCGCGGCCACGTTGATGTTGGCGTTGAAGCGGTCCGACTCCTCACCGGGTACCGAGACCGCACCGCGGTCCGGGCCCGGCAGTCGGCCGGCGTAGAAGTTCAGGCCCACCAGCTGGGTGCCCGCGTCCTCAAGAGCCTTCCTGAGTGCGTCGAGCTCCTCCTGAGCGGGGGTGGGGGTCTCGATCCAGGGCCACCACAGCTCGACCGCCGTGAAGCCCGCCGCGGCGGCGGCCGCGGGGCGCTCCAGGAGCGGGAGTTCCGTGAAGAGGATCGACAGGTTCACATCGAAGCGCTGGTCCGTGTATCCCATGAGGGGTGTGCGCTCCTTCCGTATTGCGGAAGTTGTTTTCTGCTTGATGGAAGACTGCATGGGGTTCCGTGCGGATGTCAAGTGCGGACTGCCGAAAAATCGAGACGTCGCGGTAGCTTGACGGCGTGCGATTGAGAGTGGAGTTCACGACCGAGCCCTTCGACCTCGAAGAGGCCCCCGACCATGCCGTGGCGGCCCGCGAGGTCATCCAGAAGGCCCAGCTGGAGGCGGTGGACGTCGGCCCGTTCGGCAACACCGCCGAGGGCGAGGCCGACCGGGTGCTCGCCGCCGTGGGTGCCCTGCTGCGCGACTCCCTTCAGGCCGGGGCCACGCGCGTCACCCTCCAGGTCAACGTGATCGGCGAGGAGACGTCATGACCGAGCCCCGCGACCACCCGTTCGTCACGGCGGTCAAGCCGCTCGTGGACGCCATGGGCGGCGAGCTGATGGACCCGGCCCAGGCCACGCCCGACGACGTCGTGCTCACCTGGGAGGGCCAGGACCTGCTGGCGGTGCGCCTGCCCCAGCTCTCGGACTCGCTGGACCACATCCTGGCCGCGCTGGAGCGCCGGCACGGCGTACCGCTGGCCCAGCTCGACCGGAAGTCCAAGCAGGACGTGGTGCGGATACTGGAGGCGCGGGGCGCCTTTTCCGTACGGCACGGGGTGGAGACGGTCGCGGGCGCGCTGGGCGTGAGCCGCTTCACGGTCTACAACTACTTGAACAGGGAAAACCCCGGTAAGAGCAGCCAAGCGTGAGCGGATTCTGACGCGAAGTGACGAGCCGCCGCCCGATTCACCCGGGCGGCGGCTTTTGCGTACGGGAAGTTTCAACAAAGTGTTGACGCCGTGTTGTGGAGAGCGTTAGCTATGCGCAGCCCGTCTAAGCAACAACAGGCCACGGAGGCCTACCGTGACTTCGAGTCCGACCCCGGGTCTCACCCGGATCAACACCTTGGACGACAGCGCGGCCGCGGCCGAGCTGCACGAGGTGTGCGCCAGCTCGGCATGGGGGAGCAAGATGCTCGCCCAGCGCCCCTTCACCACCGCCGACTCCCTGTTCGCCGCCAACGAGGCCGCCATGGCGGAGCTCACCGCGGAGGACCTGGCCGAGGCGATGGGAGGCCACGCGCCGATCGGCCGGCCGAAGCCGGGAGACCCGACCTCCGCCCGCGAGCAGCGCGGTATGGCCGGTGCCTCCGAGGAGCTCAGGAACGAACTCCTCGAACTGAACCTGGCCTACCAGGAGAAGTTCGGCCACGTCTTCCTCATCTGCGCCACCGGTGCGACCGGTGAGTTCATGCGGGACGCGGTCAAGGTCCGGATCGACAACTCGCCGGAGCAGGAGCGGGAGATCGCCCGCGGCGAGCTCGTCAAGATCAACCGGATCCGCCTGACCCGCCTCGTAGAAGGAGAGTGAGACCCGCCATGAGCACCGAGACCACCGCGTCGGTGTCCACGCACATCCTGGACACCAGCATCGGCAGGCCCGCCGAGGGCGTCGCCATCGCGCTGTCGGCCCGTACGGGACCGAGCGGCGAGTGGGCGGCCCTGGGCGGATCCGCCACCGATGCCGACGGGCGCTGCAAGGACCTGCCGGCGCTGCCGGAGGGCACCACCCACGTACGTCTCGACTTCGAGACCGAGACGTACTTTTCGAAGAAGCAAGCCGAGGCGCAGCAGGACGCCCCCCGCGTAAGGGACAGCGGTGCGTTCTTCCCCGAGGTCACCATCACCTTCGCGGTGAACCCGGGCGAGCACTACCACGTACCGCTGCTGCTCAACCCGTTCGGCTACTCCGTTTACCGAGGGAGCTAGCATGGCCACGATTCTGGGCCAGAACCAGTACGGCAAGGCAGAGAACCGCGTCGTCAAGATCACGCGGGACGGCGACACCCACCACATCAAGGACCTGAACGTCTCGGTCGCCCTCTCCGGCGACATGGACGACGTCCACTACTCCGGCTCGAACGCCAACGTCCTGCCGACGGACACCACCAAGAACACGGTGTACGCGTTCGCCAAGGAGTACGGCATCGAGTCCGCCGAGCAGTTCGGCATCCACCTGGCCCGCTGGTTCGTGAACAGCCAGGAGCCGATCCAGCGCGCGCGCATCCGGATCGAGGAGTACGCCTGGGACCGGATCGCCACGTCCGACGCGAACTCCAGGTTCATCGGCGCCGACGAGGTGAAGCACTCCTTCGTCCGCCAGGGCCAGGAGACCCGCGTCACCCAGATCACCTACGACGGCCAGAACTGGGAGGTCATCTCCGGCCTCAAGGACCTGGTCGTCATGAACTCCACGAACTCCGAGTTCTGGGGTTACGTGAAGGACAAGTACACGACCCTCCAGGAGGCGTACGACCGCATCCTGGCCACCCAGGTGTCGAGCCGCTGGCGCTTCAACTGGTCCGACGACGAGCAGCGGATGCCCAACTGGGAGAAGTCCTACGCCGAGACCCGCAAGCACATGCTGCAGGCCTTCGCGGAGACCTACTCCCTCTCGCTGCAGCAGACCCTGTACCAGATGGGTTCGCGCATCATCAACCACCGTTCGGAGATCGACGAGGTCCGCTTCTCGCTCCCGAACAAGCACCACTTCCTCGTGGACCTTGAGCCCTTCGGCCTCAAGAACGACAACGAGGTGTACTTCGCCGCGGACCGTCCGTACGGTCTGATCGAGGCCACGATCCTGCGGGACGGCGCCGACGCGCGCATCCCGGTGGACATGACCAACCTCTAGAGCGCGGCACGCGCGGCCCGGGGCACCGCAGTGGCCCCGGGACCGCGCGACACGGCCCCACTTCCTGAATCGGCACCCGGACGCACCCCATGGGGCGGCAGTACTGTCAGCTGCCAAGGCCCCGGCTCCGGCACTCAAATCCCCTGGGTATTGCCGTGCCCGCACCGCCACTGAAAGCACGAGGAAGTCCCATGGCAGCATCGGCAGCCCCTGACAGCGCCGCCCCGCGCATCGTCATCGAGAACTGTGCGATCGCGACCGTCGACGCCCATGACACCGAGTACGCCTCGGGTCACATCGTCATCGCGGGCAACAGGATCGAGTTCATCGGTGCGGGCAACGCCCCCGAGAACCTCGAGAACGTGGTCCGCCGGATCGACGGCACCGGACACCTCGTGACCCCCGGCCTGGTCAACACGCACCACCACTTCTACCAGTGGATCACGCGTGGTCTGGCCACCGACCACAACCTCTTCAACTGGCTCGTCGCGCTGTACCCGACGTGGGCGCGCATCGACGAGCAGATGACGTACACGGCCGCGCAGGGCTCCCTCGCCGCGATGGCCAAGGGTGGTGTGACCACCGCGATGGACCACCACTACGTCTTCCCCAAGGGCTCCGGCGACCTCTCCGGCTCCATCATCCGCGCCGCGTCCGAGATGGGCGTCCGCTTCACCCTCGCCCGCGGCTCCATGGACCGCAGCGAGAAGGACGGCGGCCTGCCCCCGGACCACGCCGTCGAGACCCTCGAAGGCGCCCTGGCCGACACCGAGGCGACCGTCAAGAAGTTCCACGACGCCTCCTTCGACTCGATGACCCAGGTCGCCGTCGCCCCCTGCTCCCCCTTCTCGGTCTCCACCGAGCTGCTCAAGCAGGGCGCCGAGCTCGCCCGCCGCCTCGGCGTGCGCATGCACACCCACGGCAGCGAGACCGTCGAGGAGGAGAAGTTCTGCCACGAGCTCTTCGGCATGGGCCCGACCGACTACTTCGAGTCGACCGGCTGGCTGGGTGAGGACGTGTGGATGGCGCACAGCGTCCACATGAACGACTCCGACATCGCCGCGTTCGCCCGTACCAGGACCGGCGTCGCGCACTGCCCGTCCTCCAACGCCCGTCTGGCCGCCGGCATCGCCCGCGTCCCGGACATGCTCGCCGCCGGCGTACCGGTCGGCCTCGGCGTGGACGGCACCGCCTCCAACGAGTCCGGTGAGCTGCACACCGAGCTGCGCAACGCGCTGCTGATCAACCGCCTGAACCCGGTCCACCGCGAGCGCGCCCTGAACGCGCGCCAGGCCCTGCGCCTGGGCACCCACGGCGGCGCCCAGGTCCTCGGCCGTGCCGACAACATCGGCTCGCTGGAGGTCGGCAAGTGCGCCGACCTGGTGCTGTGGAACCTCAGCACCTTCCTGCACTCCTCGATCGCCGACCCGGTGACCGCCCTGGTCTTCGGTGCGGCCGCCCCGGTGACGGCCTCGTTCGTCAACGGCAAGCAGATCGTCGAGAACAACCGGCTGCTCTTCGCCGACGAGGACGCCATCGCGGTGTCCACGCGGGAAGAGGCCCAGCGCCTCGCGCGGATCGCGCAGGCCTGATCCCCCGGAGTCCGGCCGGGGGGGACGGCCCCCGGCCGGCGGCCGCGGACCCGAGCGGGGTCCGTGGGCAGCCGTTCCCGGGTGGCGCCCGAGGAGATCCGAAGGCGTCCCCGGGAGCGGTGACTCGTGCCGGCAGTGCCATGGCGCAGCGCGGAAGCGGCGATTGGGCGAATCGTTTCTGCACCCCTTGGGACCAGTAGTCGCTCCACCCACAACTGCATACAGTGCTCGACTCGCACCGCTTTCGCACCACCTCCATGACACCCACGTCCCTGCCGACGTGTTACCCGACCGGAGGAAGCCGTGGCCAAAGCGCCCAGGTTTCGCAAAGACGCAGTCGCAGTCCCGGAGGAGAAGCACCCGGTCGACGAGACCCTGCCTCCTTTGAAGATGTTCACCAGCGGTCTCCAGCACGTGGCCGCCATGTACGCGGGTGTCGTGGCCCCGCCCATGATCGTCGGCCCGGCGGTCGGCCTCTCCGCCACCGAGACCGCCTTCCTGATGGGAGCCTCGCTCTTCACCGCGGGCCTCGCCACCCTCCTGCAGACCCTCGGTTTCTGGAAGGTCGGCGCCAAACTCCCCTTCGTCAACGGCGTCTCCTTCGCCGGAGTGACCCCGATGATCGCCATAGGGAAGGGGGAGGGCGCCGACGCCCTCCCCGTCATCTTCGGCGCGATCATCGTCGCCGGGGCCATCGGCTTCGCCGCCGCCCCCTACTTCGGCAAACTCGTCCGCTTCTTCCCGCCCGTCGTCACGGGCACGGTCATCACCCTGATCGGCGTCTCGCTGCTGCCCGTCGCCTTCAACTGGTCGCAGGGCGGCAACCGCACCGCCACCGACTACGGTTCGATGCGGAACATCGGCATGGCCGCCGTCACCCTGGTGATCGTCCTGCTCCTGCGCAGGTTCCTGCGCGGCTTCCTCCAGCAGATCTCCATCCTGCTCGGCCTGGTCGCGGGCACCCTGATCGCCCTCCCGCTGGGGATGACCAGCTTCGACGCCGTCAGGAACGCCTCGGTGATCGGCTTCCCCACCCCCTTCCACTTCGGCGCCCCGCAGTTCCAGGTCGCCGCGATCGTCTCGATGTGCATCGTGATGCTCGTCTGCATGACCGAGTCCACCGCCGACATCCTGGCGCTGGGCAAGATCGTCGGACGGCCGGCGGACGAGAGGGCCATCGCGGGAGGCCTGCGCGCCGACACCCTCGGCAGCGCGATCAGCCCGCTCTTCAACGGGTTCATGTGCAGCGCCTTCGCCCAGAACATCGGTCTGGTCGCCATGACCAAGGTGCGCAGCCGCTTCGTCGTCGCCGCGGGCGGCGGCATCCTGATCCTGCTGGGCCTCTGCCCGATGGCGGCCTCCGTCATCGGAGTGGTTCCGCTGCCGGTGCTCGGCGGCGCCGGCGTCGTCCTGTTCGGCTCGGTGGCCGCCAGCGGCATCCAGACCCTGGCCGGCGCGGCCATGGAGAAGGGCGAGAACGCCCTGATCGTCGCCGCCTCGGTGGGCATCGGCCTGATCCCGATCGCGGCACCGGACTTCTACCACGCCTTCCCGAAGGACCTGCTGGTCGTCCTGGACTCCGGCATCAGCACCGGCTGCGTGGTGGCCATCGTGCTGAACCTGGCCTTCAACCACCTCGGCGCCAGGAAGCGCGCGGCCTCGGGGGCCGCACCCGAACCGGTGCCGGTCCACTGACCGGTCGCAGGAAGCACGGCGGTGCGCTCGCCACCCACTGCGGGTGTGGCGAGCGCACCGCCGCGTCCGGTACGGGCGAACCGCCGTGCGCCCGTACGAACGGTGACGGCGCGCCTGCTAGGGCGCCGAGGTCAGGAACATTCCGGTGTGGTCACTCCCCGCGGTGTTCTTGCAACTGGAGGCGGAGGAGGCGGGCTGCGCCACCGCCAGGGCCAGGCAGCGGCCGGCGGCCAGCTGGCCGTAGTGGTTGGGGTGCATGGACTCCTGGATCAGGCCCTGGGACTCGTTGTTGTCGATCCAGCGCGCCCACTCGCTCGTCCTCGCCGAGGCCGGGACGGTGGAGCTCACCAGCTTGCTCGCCTTCGCGCACACCTCGCGGCCCTGGAGCATGTCCCGCAGGTCCAGGAACTGCACGCCCTTGGCCGCGGCCACGCCCTTGATGCGGTTCGCGATCTGCGGCACGAGCGAGTCGCGCGCCCAGTCGGAGTCCCGGTTCCAGAACGGGCAGCCGCCGGTGTTGAACCGGCTCCAGTCGCTCTGGGGGTACCGGTTCTCCGCGCCGCGCGGGATCGGCGACGGGTAGGACTGCAGCACGATCCGGTAGGAGGAGTCGGCGTACCCGGTCGTGCGCATGACGGCCCGGATCTCGTCGACCGACTTGCCGACGTCGGCCATGACGGCGTCGATCTTCCGGTCGACGCCGTACTGCTGGTCGTCGTAGCAGTACGAGTTCCAGATGACGAAGTCGAGGGCACAGTCCTTGATGATGTCCGCGAAGCCCAGGTCGTTGCCGCCGATGGACAGCGCGATGACCTTGACGTCGTTCCTCGCGGCCACCGCGGCCAGCTGATCGGCCTGCGGCGCCTCGCCCTTGTAGGAGACCCCGCCGTGGGAGGCACGGAAGACGTTCCGCGAGACGGCCCCGGAACAGGCGAGGTTCACGGCGACGTCGGCGATCGCCCCGGCACTGTGCACCTCGGCCGAGTCGGAGCGGTGGCAGCCGCCGGCCGTGGCCCCGTACACCTTGGCCGGGTCGTAGGTGCTGCCGCCGACCCAGCCCCGGTCGGTGCCGTTGCGGCTGCCGGTGTTGGTCAGGCTGTTGCCCTTCCAGCGTCCCGCCTCGCCGGATATGTAACTGTCGCCCATGGACACCACGGCCGTGGGCCCGTTCCCGGGGGCGGCCCCGGCGGTCCCGGCGCCGCCGGCCAGCAGCGTGCCGGTGGCGAGCGACACGGTCACGGCGGCACAGGCCAGTCGTCGCACCCGACTGGGCTCCCGGTCCTTGCTGACGTTGCGGAATCCGATCACTGCGGAACTCCTGCGTTCGGCCACGCCGAAGCGGGGCAACGAACGCGTTGCCCGTGACGTGGCTGGGAAGTGGGGGATACCGCCGGCCGGTGGCATCGGAAAGGTGACACGGGGCCGCTTGTTACCGCTAGGTACAGTCATGTTACGAACAAGTAACAACCGATCGGTCGTTCGGGTCGGTCCGTTCCGCTTCCGCCCGACTCCCCGTCTGCGCAGACCTGCTGACGCACTGTCCGGTGATCACATGGCTCCGCCCCTGCTGCCGTGGGCAGCGGGGGCGGAGCGGGACGGTTCGGGCCGCTGTGCGTGTCGGCCGGATCCGGGATGTCAGCCGACGAGCTGGTCGTACGCGGGGAGCGTGAGGAAGTCCGCGTAGTCCGCGTCCAGGGAGACCTTGAGGAAGAGGTCGTGGGCCTGCTGCCACTTGCCGGCCGCGAAGGCCTCCTCGCCGAACTCGGCCCGCAGGGCAGCCAGTTCCTCGGCCGCCAGCGCGCGGGTCAGCTCGGCCGTGGCCCTCTCGCCGTTCTCGAAGACGACCCCGGCGTTGATCCACTGCCAGATCTGCGAGCGGGAGATCTCAGCGGTGGCCGCGTCCTCCATCAGGCCGAAGATGCCGACGGCGCCGAGACCGCGCAGCCAGGCCTCGATGTAGCGGATGCCGACCTGCACCGCGTTGCGCAGGCCCTCGTACGTCGGCTTCGCGTCGAGGGAGTCGATCGCGATGAGCTCGCCCGGGGCCACCGAGACGTCCTCGCGCAGGCGGTCCTTCTGGTGGGGCTTGTCGCCCAGCACGGCGTCGAAGGAGGCCATGGCGATCGGGACCAGGTCGGGGTGGGCGACCCAGGAGCCGTCGAAGCCGTCGCCGGCCTCGCGGTCCTTGTCGGCCTTGACCTTCGCGAAGGCGATCTTGTTGGCCTCGGCGTCCTTGCGGGACGGGATGAAGGCCGCCATGCCGCCGATGGCGTGCGCGCCGCGCTTGTGGCAGGTGCGGACGAGCAGTTCGGTGTAGGCCCGCATGAAGGGGGCGGTCATCGTCACCGCGTTGCGGTCCGGCAGGACGAACTTCTCTCCGCCGTCGCGGAAGTTCTTCACGATGGAGAAGAGGTAGTCCCAGCGGCCCGCGTTCAGGCCCGCCGCGTGGTCGCGCAGCTCGTAGAGGATCTCGTCCATCTCGTACGCGGCGGTGATCGTCTCGATCAGGACGGTCGCGCGGACCGTGCCCTGCGGGATGCCGACGTAGTCCTGGGAGAAGACGAAGATGTCGTTCCAGAGGCGCGCCTCCAGGTGCGACTCCGTCTTCGGCAGGTAGAAGTACGGGCCCTTGCCGAGGTCGATCAGGCGCTTGGCGTTGTGGAAGAAGTACAGGCCGAAGTCCACGAGCGAGCCGGAGGCCGGTCCGCCCTCGAACTGCAGGTGGCGCTCCTGAAGGTGCCAGCCGCGCGGCCGCATGACGACGGTCGCGAGCTCGGCGGCCGGCCTCAGGGCGTAGGCCTTGCCCGTACGGGCGTCGGTGAAGTCGATGCGGCGCTCGTAGGCGTCGATCAGGTTGAGCTGGCCGAGGACCACGTTCTCCCAGGTGGGGGCGGAGGCGTCCTCGAAGTCGGCGAGCCAGACCTTGGCGCCCGAGTTCAGGGCGTTGATGGTCATCTTGCGGTCCGTCGGACCGGTGATCTCCACACGGCGGTCGTTCAGCGCGGCCGGGGCCGGCGCCACCTTCCAGTCGCCCTCGCGGACCTGTGCGGTGTCCGGGAGGAAGTCGAGGGTGGAGGTGCGGGCGATCTCGGCGCGGCGTTCGCCGCGGCGGGCGAGGAGCTCGGCGCGGCGGGGGGCGAACCGCCGGTGGAGCTCGGCCACGAAGGCGAGGGCCGCTTCGGTGAGGACTTCGTCCTGCCGGGGCAGGGGCTCGGCATCGACGATGGCCAGCGGGGACGGCGCTGGTGCGGACATATCTGTCACTCCTTCAGCGGCGGTGCCTGGCGGCCGCGGGGAATGCTCGCGCGAGACGGCACGCAGTGCCGCCGGGTGTGGAGAGCTCCGAAATACGGTCGCGGGCGCCGTCTGTGGGTTCAGGGCGCTTCTGACCAGTGGATAGTAATTTCCTCATGGTGGAAGTTCAATGGTTTGTTGATGTCGAGATTCTCTGAGTCGACAGATTCCACTTTCCGGTGGCCCTCAGTGCCACTGTCGTCACACGGTGCTCAGAGCAGTCGTGCCAGGTCGGGCGGTGTGTCGATGTCGTAGGCCTCGGCGACGTCGGAGCACTCCACCAGCATGAGCTCTCCGGCGTGGCGCGCCAGGTGGACCCGGGCGCCCTTGTCGCCCGTGGCCGTCGCCGCGATGTCCGCCCAGCGGTCCGCGCCGAACAGCACCGGGTGCCCGCGCTCCCCGCCGTACGCCGCCGCCGCCAGGCTCGCGGGGGACCGGTAGGCCTCCCGGACCCGGGCCACGGCCGCTGGGCCGATACCCGGCTGGTCGACCAGCGACACCAGGGCGGCGCGGGCGTCCGTACCGGCCAGGGAGGCCAGGCCCACCCGTAGCGAGGAACCCATGCCCTGCGCCCAGTCCGGGTTGTCCACGACCACGCAGCCGCTCAGGTCGGCGCGCTCGCGGACCTCGGCCGCCGAGGCGCCGAGGACCACGTGCACCGGGCCGCAGCCCGCCTCCCGCAGGACCCGTACGGCGTTCTCCACCAGCGGCCGGCCGCGGTAGGGCAGCAGGGCCTTGGGGCGGCCGCCGAGCCGCCGGCCGCCGCCGGCGGCCAGGAGGAGTCCCGCGATCACGGGCGAACCGGAGTGCGTGTTGGCTGACATGCCACCGATTCTCGCCCCCGCGTGCGGTCCTGGTCCTGCGGCCGCCGTGCGAAGGCGCGCCGTACGCAGGCCAGTGCGGCCCCGATCCGCAGTGGACGGGAGACGCGGTTCTCGGCGGCGGCCAGCAGGGCGCGTTCGTCGCGGTCGGTCAGCATGTGCGGAGTCTCCTTGCCAATCAGGGGCCAATACCGCGAGTCTGGACCCTGGATTGGCCTGGTCGTCAGAGCCAATCGAGGGAGGTTGGCATGGCGAACGGGCGAGTGGTCCGGACAGCGGACAGAACCATCGGCAGCCGCCAGCTCGCGGCCCTGCTCCCTGCCGGGGTACTGGCACGCCCCGGCTACCGGGCGCTCGCCGACGCCCTCCGCACCCTGATCCTCGACGGCCGTATCGCCCTCCACGTCCGGCTGCCCGCCGAACGCGAGCTCGCCGAAGCCGTCGGCGCCAGCCGGGCCACCGTCACCGGCGCCTACGACCTGCTGCGCGAGAGCGGCTACGTCCGCAGCCGGCGCGGCTCCGGCACCTGGACCGAACTCCCCGACGGCCACCGCCCCGTCGGAGCCCACGCCCTCGTCGGCGCCGGCGGCCCCGGCGCCGACGGCAAGCCCGGCATCGACCTGGCCATCGCGGCCATGGGCGCCCCCGACGGCCTCCTCGCCGACGCCGTCGCCCGGGCCGCCCCCCGGCTGCCCGAGGCCGCCCGGACCCCCGGCTACCACCCCTTCGGCCTGCCCGACCTGCGGGAGGCCGTCGCCGAGCGCTTCACCCGGCGCGGCCTGCCCACCCGCCCCGAGCAGATCCTCGTCACCTCCGGCGCCCAGCAGGCCTTCAGCCTCGTCGTCAGCCTGCTCTGCCGGGCCGGCGACCGGGTCGTCACCGAGAACCCCACCTACGCCAACGCCCTCGACGCCCTGCGTCACGCCCGCCTGCGCACCGGCTCGATCGCCGTCTCCGACGCCGGCTGGGACATGGAGATCGCCGAGTCCACGCTGCGCCAGACCGTGCCCCGGCTGGCCTACGTGATCCCCGACTTCCACAACCCCACGGGCGCCCTCATGCCCGAGGAGCAGCGGCTGTGGCTGCTCGCGGCGACCCGGCGCACCGGTACCTGGCTGGTGGTCGACGAGACCATCGCCGACATCGCCCTGGACGTGCCGGCCCCTGCGCCGCTGGCCTCCCTGGCCCCGCGCGGCGGCGCGGACCACGTGGTGACCATCGGCTCGCTCAGCAAGACCCACTGGGGCGGCCTGCGCGTTGGCTGGATCCGGGCCGGCGCGAAGATGATCACCGAGCTGACGGCCGTACGGGTCTCCGCCGACATGACCGGCTCCGTCCTCGACCAGCTCGTCGCACTCCTGCTGCTGGCCGGCATGGAACGGTCCCTGCCCGCACGGCTCGCCGAGCTGCGGAGCCGGCGCGCCGCCCTGGTGGACTCCCTCCGGCGGCACACCCCGGAGTGGTCCTGGCAGGTACCGCCGGGCGGCCTCTCGCTCTGGGTCGACCTCGGCGAGCCGGTCGGCTCGGCCCTGTCCGAGCGGGCCGCGGCCGCCGGCGTGCACATCACCCGCGGCGCCCGCTTCGGAGTCGACCCGGGCACCTTCGAACACCGCCTCCGCATCCCGTACACCCTCCCCGCCGACCGCCTGGACGAGGGCGTGCGCCGCCTGGCGGCCGCCTTCCACGACGGCGTGCCCCTGCCCCCCTCGGTGAACCGTCCGTACTGGGTGGCCTGACCGTGCGGACGGGTGACGGGTGACGGGGGGCGCCGCGGGGGTGGGGCGGCGGTGACCCGGGCCCGGGCTACGGGGTGCGGATCAGGCGGCGGGTGGCGGCTGCCGCGACCGCCGCCGTGCGGGATTCGACGCCGAGCTTCGCGTACACGTGGACCAGGTGCGACTTGACCGTGGCCTGGCTGAGGAAGAGCTGCTTGGAGATCTGCTGGTTCGACAGGCCGTCCGCCACCAGCTGGA
Organism: Streptomyces sp. NPDC090021; assembly: GCF_044748225.1. Classification (NCBI taxonomy): domain Bacteria; kingdom Bacillati; phylum Actinomycetota; class Actinomycetes; order Kitasatosporales; family Streptomycetaceae; genus Streptomyces; species Streptomyces sp. NPDC090021. The sequence goes on from NZ_JBIVFO010000021.1 coordinate 66,539, forward strand.
GCACCTCCAGCTCCCGCTTCGTCAGCGCCTCCGCGGGCGTCCGCATCCGGTCCATCAGCCGCAGCGCGACCGCCGGGGCCAGTGCCGACTGGCCCGCGGCGGCCGTGCGTACGGCCGCCGCCAGCTCCTCCGGCGGGGCGTCCTTCAGCAGGTAGCCCGAGGCGCCCGCCTCCACCGCCGCCAGGATGTCCGCGTCGGTGTCGTACGTGGTCAGCACCAGCACCCGGGGGGCGCCCGGGCGCGCCGTGATCAGGGCCGTCGCCTCGGAGCCGTGCATGCCCGGCCCGAACTGCAGGTCCATCAGGACGACGTCCACCGGTTCGCGGGCGGCCAGCTCCACCGCCCGCTCGGCGGTCGCCGCCTCGGCCACCACCGCGAAGTCCGCCTCGGTGTCCAGCACCGCGCGCAGGCCCGCCCGGACCACCGGGTGGTCGTCGGCGAGCAGGAGACGGATGGTCACGGCGCCTCCACGGGGTCCATGGCGTCCAGCGGTTCCAGGGGCAGCGGCAGGGTGACGGCCACGGCGGTGCCCTGGCCCGGGTCGGACTCCACGGTGAACAGCCCGCCCAGGGTCTCGGCGCGCGAGCGCATGGCGGGCAGCCCGAACCCCCCGTCGCCCGATCCGGAGCCGGAGGCGGCCGAGGACGGGTCGAAGCCGTGCCCGTCGTCGACGATGTCCAGCGTGACCGAGGCGTCCATGAAGGTCAGCGTGATCTCGGCGCGCCCGGCCCGGGCGTGCCGCACCACGTTGGCCAGCGCCGACTGGGCGATCCGCAGCAGCGCCACCTCGTACGGGGTGGGCAGCACCCGCGGCCGTCCGCTCAGCGAGAACCGCACCCGCGGCCCCGGCACCCCGGCGCACAGCCGCTCCAGCGCCGCCGCCAGCGAGCCGTGCTCCAGGTCCGGCGGGGTGAGGGCGCGTACGAAGCGGCGTGCCTCGGCGAGGTTCTCCTGGGCGGCCTCCCGCGCCTGCGCGATGTGCGGCAGGGCCGGCGCCCCCTCCGGCAGGGCCCGCTCGGCGGCCCGCAGCAGCAGCTGGATCGAGGACAGGCCCTGCGCGAGGGTGTCGTGGATCTCCCGGGCCAGGCGTTCGCGCTCGGCCAGGATCCCGGCGCTGCGTTCGGCCGCGGCCAGCTCGGCCCGGGTCGTGATGAGCTCCTCGATCAGCTCCCGGCGCCGCTCGCTCTCCCGGTACAGCGCCTGGTAGCCCAGTACGGTCGCCACCGCCACGGCACCGCCCAGCAGCGGCCCCAGGAAGGCCCCGGGGGTCGCCACGCTGCTGTGCGCGAGGAAGCCGCCGATGGCGGCGCAGGCGGTCACCGCGACGGCCGCGACCCCCCAGCGCAGCCGCAGCAGGTGGAGCTCCAGGAAGTACAGCGGGAAGGCGATCCACAGCCCGTCGGGGGAGAGGGCCAGCAGGCCCGCCCAGGCCGCCCCGAGCCCGGCCAGCCACACCGCGCCGGCCCGCGGCGAGCGGTGCACGACCGGCGCCCGTACGCCCGCGGCGTAGACGGCGGCGAGCAGCGCGCAGGCGGCGATCACCCAGCCGGCCCGGGGCGCGGAGTCGGCGACGGCCCGGCCGGCGGCCAGGACGAGCAGCCCGAGGAGCAGGGCGTGCAGGCACAGCGTCAGCACCTTCGACACCGGCGTCAGGGGCCGGGCGGCGGGTACGGGCGCGGTCGCGGGTACGGGCGCGGTCGCGGGTACGGGCGCGGGCGCGGGCGCGGGCTCGGGTGGGAGCGGGCAGGCACCGGGCGGGACGGGGGGAGCGGCAGCAGTCATGTCCGAACCAGCGTAAAGCGGTCCCGGCGGGCCCCGGTCAACCGAAAGTTTGATGTCCCGGTGCACCGATCGATACGAGGATCCCTACTGTGGCGCGATGCCTTGTGCCCACACGGAAGACCAGGGTGGGGGACATGTTCGTCGCATGGAGAGATCTACGGTTCGCCAAGGGCCGCTTCGCCCTGATGGGCTCGGTCGTGTTGCTGATCACGCTGCTGGTCGGCCTGCTGTCCGGGCTCACCGCCGGACTGGCCCGGGAGAACATCTCGGCCGTCACCGGCCTGCCCGCCTCGCACCTGGCCTTCGCCGCGCCCGCCGGGGACCAGAAGGTGTCCTTCACCAGCTCCCAGGTGCCCGAGTCCGCATGGCTGGCCTGGCGCGAGCAGCCGGGGGTGAAGGCGGCGCAGCCCCTCGGTATCCGCACCACCAACGCCGTCTCGGGTGAGCGCACCGCCGCCGTCTCGGTCTTCGGCGTGGACCCCGCGGGCGGGCTGGCGCCGCGCGGCGCGGGCCTCGCGCAGGGCCGGGTGGTCCTGGCCGAGAAGGCGGCGAAGGAGCTCGGCGGCCTCACCGCCGGCGCCAGGATCAGGATCGGCTCGCTCGAACTGACCGTGGCCGCCGTCGCCGGCACCGCCGCCCACAGCCACACACCGGTCGTCTGGATGGACCTGAACGACTGGCAGCGCATCGGCAACCCCGGCACCTCCGTCGACACCCTCGCCACCGTCGTCGCCGTCTCCGGCAGCGGCATGGACCTCGCCGCCGCGGACCGGGCGGCGGGCACCAGGGCGCAGACCGTCGACGAGGCCCTCGGCGCCATCGGCTCCTACCAGGCCGAGAACGGCTCGCTCCAGCTGATGCGCGGTTTCCTCTTCGCCATCTCCGCCCTGGTCATAGGCGCCTTCTTCACGGTGTGGACCATCCAGCGCAGCGGCGACATCGCCGTCCTGAAGGCCCTGGGCGCCTCCACCCCGTACCTCCTGCGGGACGCCCTCGGCCAGGCCGTGGTCATGCTCGCCCTCGGCACGGGGCTGGGCACCGCGCTCGCCGCCGGCTTCGGCGCGCTGATCAGCGGTGGCGACGTGCCCTTCGTCCTCGACGCAGCCACGGTGCTCGTCCCCGCCGCGATCATGATCGCGCTCGGTGCGCTGGGTGCGGCCCTGTCCATCCGGCGGATCACCGCCGTCGACCCGCTGACCGCCCTCGGGAGCGCCCGATGACCCTCCTCGTCCACGACGTCACACTCACCTACCCCGACGGGGAGAGCCGGCTCACCGCCCTGGACGCGGTCGGCCTGGAGGTGCCCGCCGGCACCCTCACGGCGGTGATCGGGCCCTCGGGCTCCGGCAAGTCCTCCCTGCTCGCGGTCGCGGCCACGCTCGTCACCCCGGACAGCGGCCGGGTCGTCGTAGCGGGGGAGGACACCACACGGCTCGGCCCCGCCGAGAAGGCGGCCCTGCGGCGGGAGAAGATCGGCATCGTCTTCCAGCAGCCGAACCTGCTGGCCTCGCTGACCGCCGCCGAGCAGCTGCAGGTCATGGCGCACGTGGCGGGACGCCCCGCGAGGGCCGTGCGCGGGCGCGCACTGGAGCTGCTGGACGCGGTGGGCCTGGCCGACAAGGCGGACAAGCGCCCCCACCAGCTCTCCGGCGGCCAGCGCCAGCGGATCAACATCGCCCGTGCGCTGATGAACGAGCCCGCCGTGCTGCTGGTCGACGAGCCGACGAGCGCCCTCGACCACGAGCGCGGCGCGGCCGTGCTGGACCTGCTGGTCACCCTGACGCGCGAGCGCTCCACCGCCACCGTGCTGGTCACCCACGACCACGCCCACCTGGAGCGGATGGACCGTACGGCGACGATGGCGGACGGCCGGCTGACGGCTTCGAGCCCCGCGCCGCTGCGGACGCCCTGAGCGCGTGCCCGGGGCGCCCCGGGCACGGTCAGGGAAGAGGCCCCCGGGCACGGTCAGGGAAGAGGCCCCGGGCACGGTCAGGGAAGAGGCCCTGGGCACGGGTACGCAAGAGGCCCTGGTGGTCCCCTCCGGGCGAGGGACCACCAGGGCCTCTTCGTGCGGTCTGTCCAGAGGTGTCCGGCCCTGATCCGCCGGACGCCCCTCAGGCCGGGGTCTGGTTGGACAGGGCCACCGACAGCTCTGCGGCGACGTTCTGGAGGATCGGGACGAAGGACTCGGTCACGGCCTCCGTGACGCGGCCGGCCGGGCCGGAGATGGAGATCGCGGCGGCGGTCGGCGAGTTCGGCACCGACACGGCGAGGCAGCGGACTCCTATCTCCTGCTCGTTGTCGTCGACCGCGTAGCCGGCCCGGCGGACCTGCTCCAGCGCCTCCAGGAAGCCCTCGGGCGTGGTGATGGTCTTCTCGGTCGCCGCCGGCATACCCGTGCGGGCCAGCAGGGCGCGTACCTCGTCGGCCGGGGTGTGGGCGAGCAGCGCCTTGCCCACACCGGTGGAGTGGGGCAGCACCCGGCGGCCGACCTCGGTGAACATGCGCATGGAGTGCTTGGACGGCACCTGGGCGACGTAGACGATCTCGTCCCCGTCGAGCAGGGCCATGTTCGCCGTCTCCCCGGTCTCCTCGACCAGCCGGGCGAGGTAGGGGCGGGCCCAGGTCCCCAGGAGGCGCGACGCGGACTCGCCGAGGCGGATCAGGCGGGGGCCGAGGGAGTACCGTCGGTTGGGCTGCTGGCGCACGTACCCGCAGGCCACCAGCGTGCGCATCAGGCGGTGGATCGTGGGCAGGGGCAGGCCGCTGGCGGCGGAGAGCTCGCTCAGGCCGACCTCGCCCCCGGCGTCCGCCATGCGTTCGAGCAGATCGAAGGCGCGCTCAAGGGACTGGACGCCACCGCTTGCGGCAGGGGTCTTTGAGGAAGCGTCGGTGGTGCTGGCGCTGGACGTCGGCACGGCGCGGTCCTTTCGGTGCTGGCAGGCAAGGGAGCAGCCTACCCGGCGGTCGGCGTCGGTCCCAGTGCTGGGGTCGGGGCCGTCGTCGCCGGTCAGAGGTGGTTTGTCCGGGTGGCGGACGTCCTCGTGAAGTTATCCGCCCGACTCCCGTGGTGGTAGCTACATTCTGGATAGTGAAATCTTAATTCCATCCTGTGGAAACATCCAATTGCGATCCCGGTGTGTCAGTGGTCCGTCCGGGCACTCTTGACTGCTCCCGAATCGCCGGGAAGACTCCGTCAACAGAACGTTGAATTTCGCTCTGTGGAAGTAGATGGGGAGGTTCCGGTGGCCGACGTGGCTGTGGAACTGGTACTGCGCTCGACGCGCGTCATCACCCCCGAGGGGACGCGCGCCGCCTCGGTCGCCGTCGCCGGCGGGAAGATCACGGCCGTGCTGGCACACGACGCCGAGGTACCGGCCGGAGCCCGGCTGCAGGACTTCGGCGACGACGTCCTGCTCCCCGGCCTGGTCGACACCCACGTCCACGTGAACGACCCGGGCCGCACCGAGTGGGAGGGCTTCTGGACCGCCACCCGCGCCGCCGCGGCCGGCGGCATCACCACGATCCTCGACATGCCGCTCAACTCCCTCCCGCCGACGACCACGGTCGACAACCTGCGCGTCAAGCAGGAGGTCGCCCGCACCAAGGCGCACGTGGACGTCGGCTTCTGGGGCGGCGCCCTCCCGGACAACGTCAAGGACCTGGCCCCGCTGCACGAAGCCGGCGTCTACGGCTTCAAGTGCTTCCTGTCGCCGTCGGGCGTGGAGGAGTTCCCCGAGCTCGACCAGGAGCAGCTGGCCACCTCCCTCGCCGAGATCACCGGCTTCGGCGGCCTGCTGATCGTGCACGCCGAGGACCCGCACCACCTCGATGCCGCACCCGTGGTCCCCGGTCCCAAGTACGCCGACTTCCTCGCGTCCCGGCCGCGCGACGCCGAGAACACCGCCATCGGCAACCTGATCGCCCAGGCCAAGCGGCTGAACGCGCGCGTCCACGTCCTGCACCTGTCCTCCTCCGACGCGCTGCCGCTGATCGCCGCCGCCAAGGCCGAGGGCGTCAGCATCACCGTGGAGTCCTGCCCGCACTACCTCACCCTGACGGCCGAGGAAGTGCCCGACGGCGCGAGCGAGTTCAAGTGCTGCCCGCCCATCCGCGAGGCCGCCAACCAGGACCTGCTGTGGGACGCGCTCGCCGACGGCACCATCGACTGCATCGTCTCCGACCACTCGCCCTCCACCGCGGACCTGAAGACCAGCGACTTCTCCACCGCGTGGGGCGGCATCTCCTCCCTCCAGCTCGGCCTGCCCGCCATCTGGACCGAGGCGCGCCGCCGCGGCCGGACCCTGGAGGACGTCGTCCGCTGGATGTCCGCGGCCCCGGCCGCCCTCGCCGGGCTGGCGCAGAAGGGCGCGATCGAGGCCGGCCGTGACGCCGACTTCGCCGTGCTCGCCCCCGAAGGAATGTTCACCGTCGACCCGGCCGAACTCCACCACCGCAACCAGGTCACGGCGTACGCGGGCAGGACCCTGCACGGCGTCGTGAAGTCCACCTGGCTGCGCGGCACGCAGATCGCCGACCACGGCACCCCGACCGAGCCCACGGGCCTCCTCCTCGAAAGGCAGAACTGACCAGTGGCGATTGAATCCTTCACCGGCAACGCGAACCCGTACGGGGGCGGCGACCCGTACGCGGACTACCGCACCGCGGACTTCCCCTTCACCCAGTACGCGAACCTCGCCGCCCGTGAGCTGGGCGCCGGTGTCATCGCCGCCAACGACGAGTTCTTCGCCCAGCGCGAGAACCTCCTGATCTCCGAGGCCGCGCACTTCGACCCCGAGGACTTCGGCCACAAGGGCAAGGTCATGGACGGCTGGGAGACCCGCCGCCGCCGCGGCGTCTGCGCCACCCAGCCCTGGCCGACCCCCGAGGACCACGACTGGGCACTGGTGCGCCTGGGCGCGCCCGGCGTCATCCGCGGCATCGTCGTCGACACCGCCCACTTCCGCGGCAACATGCCGCAGGCCGTCTCCATCGAGGCCACCAACTGGGAGGGCGCCCTCGCGCCGACCCCGGAGGAGCTCCAGGGCGACGACGTGAAGTGGACGACCATCGTGCCCCGCACGGCGGTCGGCGGCCACGCCGCCAACGGCTTCGAGGTCGACACCGAGCAGCGCTTCACCCACCTGCGCGTCAACCAGCACCCCGACGGCGGCATCGCCCGCCTGCGCGTCCACGGCGAGGTCCTGCCCGACCCGAAGTGGCTCGCGGCGCTCGGCTCCTTCGACGTGGTGGCGCTGGAGAACGGCGGCTCCGTGCAGGACGCCTCCAACCGCTTCTACTCCCCGCCGACCAACACCATCAACCCGGGCCGCTCCCGCAAGATGGACGACGGCTGGGAGACCGCCCGCCGCCGCGACAACGGCAACGACTGGATCCGCTACCAGCTCGTCACCGAGTCCGAGATCCGCGCCGTCGAGATCGACACCGCGTACCTCAAGGGCAACTCGGCCGGCTGGGCCTCGCTGTCGGTGAAGACGGGTGAGGAGGGCGAGTGGACGGAGTTCCTGCCGCGCACCCGCCTGCAGCCCGACACCAACCACCGCTTCGTACTGGACACCCCGGCGGTGGGCACCCACGTACGGATCGACATCTTCCCGGACGGCGGCTTCTCCCGCCTGCGGCTCTTCGGCTCGCTGACCGAGGCCGGCGCGGCGGCGCTGACCGCCCGCCACCAGGAGCTGGGCGGCTGACCCCGTACCCCTGACCACCCCGGGGGCCGACACCCCCGGGGCCCGCACGTCCCGCCGGGGCGCACCGCCGCCGGTGCGCCCCGGCGGCGGCGACGGTTCGCGCCGGCCGTGGTCCACGGCCGGAGGCGGCCGGACGGGCCGGCCGGAGCCACTGCGATCGTGCCCGGGGCCGGCCCGCCCGGGACCGCTCCGCCCGGGACCGGCGGCCCGGGACCGGCCGCGACCGCTGCTGGCGGGAATCCGACTCCGCGTTCCCGGCGGGGATCGGAGGTGCTGCGCCGTTCGGGCAGTCGTTCGCGTGGCGGAGGGAGATGAGTTCCGGGCGGTCCGGGAGTCTGCCTTCGTGCAGGGACGATCGAGCGAGGAGCGCAGAGGCATGGCCGAGCTGACACTGACCACCTTCGTCACGCTGGACGGCGTGATGCAGGCGCCCGGCGGGCCCGACGAGGACCGCAGCGACGGGTTCGAGTACGGCGGGTGGGTCGCACCGTACGTCGACGAGGGGATGGGGGAGTTCATCACCGAGGTGTTCGGCCGGGCCGGGGCGTTCCTGCTCGGGCGGCGGACCTACGAGATCTTCGCCGGCTACTGGCCCGAGCACGACGACAGCGCCGACCCCGTGGCGGGCGGGCTGAACCGGCTGCCCAAGTACGTGGCCTCGACCACCCTGGAGGACCCGGCCTGGGGGCCGGCGACCGTGCTCGACGGGGAGAACCTGCAGAGCGAGATCGTCCGGGTCAAGGACGCGCTGGAGGGGGAGTTGCAGGTGCACGGGAGCGGGCAGCTCGCGCAGTGGCTGCTCGCCCGGGATCTCGTCGACGAGATCAACCTGATGGTGTTCCCCGTGGCGCTGGGGGCCGGCAGGAGGCTGTTCCCCACCGGCGGGCTGCCGACCGCGTACGAGCTGACGGCGTCCCGCACGACCCCCGCCGGGACGGCCATCCACACCTACCGGCCCACCGGGCGGGCGTCGTTCGGCACCGTCGGCTCCTGACCGGCCGCACCCGGCCGGATGCCGCCGGGACCACTGGTCGAGCCCGTCGGCGCGGTAGCGGTCGCCCGCGTCGAAGCCCGGCTCTCCGACCAGGCGCCGCGCATCGGCGGGCCGCCGCCCGTGCGCGGCGAGGAGCCCGGTCGGCTCGTCGTAGCGGGCGTCGACGCCGCCGTGGCCCTGGACGTCGTGCGGGCCGCCGTCCGCGTCGGCCGGGCCCGCGCGCGGGCCGTCGTACCGGTCCGGTTCGGCGTACACGCGCCGGAAGGCCGTCGGACTGCTCCGCTACCGCCGGTCCAGGGCCAGTTGGACCACGCGGCCCTCCCGCAGGACCAGGAGGTCCGGGGACTCGTGGGCGTGGTGGCGGATGCGGCCGACCGGGCCCGGCGGGCGGATGTGCGGGGTGAGGAGCAGGAGGAGGTCCTCCAGGGCCGGGAGCTGGTCCTCATGGATCTCCTGGCGGGCCGTCAGGGCCCAGCCGTCGCGTTCGGCCGGGCCGAATTCGCCCACGAGCATCCCGCCGATGTGCCACGCCGCGCCGCGCGGCGCGAGCAGGCCGTCCCCCGTCAGGTGGCGGCGCACCTCCGCGAGTACGGCGTCGGGCGTGGTGTCGAGCAGGTCGAACGCCAGATCCACGGCGTAAAGATCAGCCATGCGCCCGACTCTACGGGCCGGGGGCGCGAGGCCCGGAAACGGGTCGCCCCGCATGATCGGCTCCGGTACGGTGTGCCCCGCAACCGTGCGAGCCGCCGATGTCTCCACCTCCCGAGTGACGTTGGAGACCTCCGTGGCCGTCGCCTCGCCCACCCTGCACGCCGCACCCCGCCGCGCGTGGCTCGCCGATCTGCCCGTGCTGGCCGTCGCCGTCGTGTGGGGCGGGAGCTATCTGGCCGCCAAGGGCATCACCACCGCGCACACCGTGATCGCCGTGCTCGTGCTGCGGTTCGCGCTCGTGCTGCCCGTGCTGGTCGTCGCCGGGTGGGCGCGGCTGCGCGCGCTCACCCCCGCCCAGCTGCGCGGCGCCGGGCTGCTGGGGCTCGTACTCGGCGGGATCTTCCTGCTGGAGACCTACGGGGTCGTCCACACCTCCGCCACCAACGCCGGGCTGATCATCAGCCTGACCATGATCTTCACCCCGCTCGCCGATGCCGCGGTGAAGCGGAAGGCTCCGTCCGCCGGGTTCCTCGGCGCCGCCGCGCTGTCCGTCCTCGGCGTCGTGCTGCTCACCCAGGGCGCCGGCTTCACCGTGCCCGGCCTCGGTGACCTGCTCATTCTCGGCGCCGCCCTCGCCCGGACCCTGCACGTGCTGCTGATGGCCCGGTCCGAGGGCGTGCGCGGTGCCGATCCGCTGTCGCTGACCACCGTGCAGCTCGGCGGGGCCGTGCTCGTCTTCGCCCTGCTGGCCGCCGTACCCGGGACCGGCGCGAGCCCCTGGGCCGCCGCGGCCGACTTCGGGCCCGCCCAGTGGGCCGGGCTGGCGTTCCTCTCCGTCTTCTGCACCCTCTTCGCCTTCTTCGTGCAGATGTGGGCCGTACGCCGTACCTCGCCCTCCCGGGTCAGCCTGCTGCTCGGCACCGAGCCCCTGTGGGCGGCCGTGGCGGGCATCGCCGTCGGCGGCGAGCACCTGGGGCCCCTCGGATACGCCGGCGTGCTCCTCGTCCTCGCCGGCACCGCCTGGGGGCGGCGGGCGGTCACCGCGGCACCTGCCTGAGCGTGTCCGGAAAGCGCCGCAGTCAGCCGGGGAGGGCCACCGTAGGGTGGCCGGATGCCCTGCTCACCGAACCGGTCACCGAACCGGTCACCGAACCGGTCACCGAACCGGTCACGGCTCCGGTTACCGGCCCGGCAGGTCCGGGAGCTCCTCCAGCCGGACCCGGCGCCGCTCCCGCCGCGACAGCTCGCACGCCTCCGCCACCCGCAGCGCGGCCAGGGCCTCCCGTCCGTCGCAGGGGTTCTCGCCCTCGCCGCGCACCAGGTGCACGAAGGCGTTCAGCTCGGCCTCGTACGCGGGGCCGAAGCGTTCCAGGAAGCCGGTCCACGGCTTGCTCGCGGGGGGCGGCCCGTTCGGCTCGGTCGAGGCGATCGGCGTCCGGTCGTCGAGGCCGGCGGAGACCTGGTCCCGCTCCCCGGCCAGCTCCATCCGCACGTCGTAGCCGGCGCCGTTGCAGCGGGTCCCGGTGGACGTGACCAGGGTCCCGTCGTCCAGGACGAGGAGCGCGGCCGCCGTGTCGACGTCCCCCGTCTGCCGGAACTGCGGCGGACCCGCGTCCGACCCGGCCGCGTACACCTCCACCACCTCGTGCCCGGTCACCCACCGCACCATGTCGAAGTCGTGGACCATGCAGTCCCGGTAGAGGCCGCCCGAGGTCGCCAGGTAGTCGGCGGCCGGCGGCGCCGGATCGGCCGTCATCGTCCGTACGGTGTGCAGCCGGCCCAGGGCGCCGGAGCGGACCAGCTCCCGGGCCGTGAGGTAGCCCGCGTCGAAGCGGCGCATGTAGCCCACCTGGAGCAGCCCGCCCAGGGCCGAGACCTCACGCAGCACGGACAGGGTGCGGTTCAGGTCGGGGGCGACCGGCTTCTCGCAGAACACCGGCAGGCCGCCGCGGATCGCCCGTACGACCAGCTCCGCGTGCCCGTCGGTGGAGGACGCCACGACCACAGCGTCCACGCCCCAGGTGAAGACCTGTTCCACGGAGGGCGCGGCCGTGGCCCCGAGCCGGTCGGCGAGGCGCGCCGCCCGCGCGGGGTCGCAGTCCGCGAGCAGGAGCGAGCCGGCCTCCGGGTGGCGGGCGAGGACGGCCGCGTGGAACGAGCCGATCCGGCCGGTTCCGATGAGCCCGATGCGCATGGACTCAACCTGGCCCCGTCGGGGGAACCTGTCAATCCGCTCGCATCGATCTTGAGGATTTCCCGTGCCGATCCGCGATCCCGTCGTGTCGGTCTGCGGGTGCATGCCCCGATGGCCCTTCATGGTCCACTGTGGCGGATACTGGGCGGCTGAAACCGGAATGACCGAATGATGACGGACGGCGTGAGCGCCGGGACGACGGATGAGACGGACGAGGGAAGGGCGCGGCGACGTGGCTAGGGTTCGGACAGGGGTACGCGTCGTGGGCGCCGTGCTCGCGGCGGTACTGGGGGCCTCGCTCGCGGGTTGCAGCAGTACGGGCGGCAAGCGCGCCGAGGAGCGGGCGAAGGCCGCGGAGGCGGGCCGCCCCGCCGTCTCCACCCCGCGCTGGACCTTCGCGATGGTGACCCACGCGGGCGACGGCGACACCTTCTGGGACATCGTCCAGAAGGGCGCCAAGGAGGCCGCGGCGAAGGACAACATCAACTTCGTCTACGCCCACGACGACCAGGCGCAGCAGCAGGCGCAGTTCGTGCAGAACGCCATCGACCAGAAGGTCGACGGGATCATCGTCAGCCTCGCCAAGCCGGAAGCCCTCAAGGACGTCGTCGCCAAGGCCGTCAAGGCCGGCATCCCGGTGGTCACGGTCAACTCCGGGTCCGCGCAGTCCGCCGCGTACGGGGCGCTCACCCACATCGGCCAGGACGAGACGATCGCCGGCGAGACGGTCGGCACGGAGCTGGGCAAGCGCGGCCGCAGGAATGCCGTCTGCGTCCTGCACGAGCAGGGCAACGTCGGCCACGAGCAGCGCTGCGCCGGCGCGAAGAAGACCTTCCCCGGAACGATGGAGAACCTCTACGTCGAGGGCACCAACATGCCCTCCGTCCAGGCGGCCGTCCAGGCCAAGCTGCAGGCGGACCCGTCCATCGACGCGATCGTCACCCTCGGCGCGCCCTTCGCCCCCACCGCGGTCAAGGCCAAGGAGGCCGCCGGGAGCAAGGCCGAGGTCGACACCTTCGACCTCAACGAGGCGGTGGCCCGCGACCTCAAGTCCGGCGCCCTCGGCTTCGCCGTGGACCAGCAGCCCTACCTGCAGGGGTACGAGGCCGTCGACCTGCTCTGGCTCTACCGTTACAACGCGGACGTGCTCGGCGGCGGCCGCCCGGTGCTCACCGGACCGCAGATCGTCACCGCCGCCGAGGCCGCCGAGCTGGAGGAGTACATCGAGCGGGGCAGCCGATGAGCGCCGCCACCGCCGTCGACGAGCGGCTCGCGCCGGCCTCGCTCGTCCGCCGGCTGCTGGGGCGGCCCGAGCTGGGCGCGGTGGTCGGGGCCGTCGCCGTGTTCGTCTTCTTCTCCGTCGCCGCCCCCACCTTCCTCCAGGCCTCCAGCCTCAGCACGATCCTGTACTCGGCCTCCACCATCGGGATCATGGCGGCCCCCGTGGCGATGCTGATGATCGGCGGCGAGTTCGACCTCTCCGCGGGTGTCATGGTCACGACCTCGGCCCTGGTGAGCTCGATGTTCAGCTACCAGATGACCGCCAACGTCTGGGTCGGCGTCGGAGTGTCCCTGCTGGTCACCCTGGCCATCGGCTTCTTCAACGGCTTCATGCTGACCCGCACCAGGCTGCCCAGCTTCATCATCACGCTCGGCACCTTCCTGATGCTGACCGGCCTGAACCTCGGCTTCACCAAGCTGATCAGCGGCACGGTCTCCACCAAGTCCATCGCCGACATGGAGGGCTTCCCCTCCGCCCGCGCCGTCTTCGCCTCGAAGTGGGAGATCGGCGCGGTCACCCTGCAGGTCACCGTCCTGTGGTGGCTGGCCCTGGTCGCCGTGGCCACGTGGATCCTGCTGCGCACCCGCGCCGGCAACTGGATCTTCGCCGTGGGCGGCGGGGCGGACGCGGCCCGCGCCGTCGGCGTACCCGTCGTGAAGACCCGTATCGGCCTGTACATGGGCGTCGCCCTGTGCGCCTGGATCTCCGGCCAGCACATCCTCTTCTCGTTCGACGTGGTCCAGTCGGGCGAGGGCGTGGGCAACGAGTTCCTCTACATCATCGCGGCGGTCATCGGCGGCTGTCTGATGACCGGCGGCTACGGCTCCGCCATCGGCTCGGCGGTCGGCGCCTTCATCTTCGGCATGACCAGCAACGGCATCGTGTACGCGCAGTGGAACCCGGACTGGTTCAAGTTCTTCCTCGGCGCGATGCTCCTGCTGGCCACGCTGCTCAACGCATGGGTCCGCAAGCGGGCGGAGGCGAGTAAGTGACCACCGACAGCACCACCACGGCGACCCCGGCCGCCACGAGCGCCCTGGTCAGACTGACCGGCGTGGCCAAGTTCTACGGCAACATCCGCGCCCTCCAGGACGTCTCCCTGGAGGTCTCCGCGGGCGAGATCACCTGCGTCCTCGGCGACAACGGCGCCGGCAAGTCCACCCTCATCAAGATCATCGCGGGGCTGCACCGGCACGACGCCGGCACCTTCGAGATCGAGGGCGAGGAGACCGTGCTCGCCAACCCGCGCGCGGCCCTCGACTGCGGCATCGCGACCGTGTACCAGGACCTCGCCGTGGTCCCGCTCATGCCGGTCTGGCGCAACTTCTTCCTCGGCTCCGAGCCGACGAAGGGCCGCGGCCCCCTGCGCCGCCTGGACGTGGACCTCATGCGCCGCACCACCCGCGACGAGCTGCTGCGCATGGGCATCGACCTGCGCGACGTGGACCAGCCCATCGGCACCCTGTCCGGCGGCGAGCGGCAGTGCGTGGCCATCGCCCGCGCCGTCTACTTCGGGGCGAAGGTCCTCGTCCTCGACGAACCGACCGCGGCCCTCGGGGTCAAGCAGTCCGGCGTGGTCCTCAAGTACGTCGCCGCGGCCCGCGACGCCGGTCTCGGTGTGGTCCTGATCACCCACAACCCGCACCACGCCTACCTGGTCGGGGACCGCTTCGTGCTGCTCAAGCGCGGCGCCATGGCGGGCAGTCACACCCGTGACTCGATCACCCTGGACGAGCTCACCCGCCAGATGGCGGGCGGCTCCGAGCTCGACGAACTGAGCCACGAACTGGAGCGAGTGGCAGAATCGGGACCGGGCGTCACGGACGCCACGGCCCGCGGAGCCGGCCGCACCGGACCGGCGGGCCCGGCCGACCAGGCCTCCCGCACCACCGCACCCACGAGGGACGACACGACTCGATGAGCACGTACCGGGACTTCACGCTCACCCACCGGGGGTCGGCGCGAGGCACCGTCCTGCGCACCATCGGGACCCGTGAGCGGCGGTCGCACCTGACCGCCCCGCGCGTCCCGACCGTCGGCATCGACATCGGCGGCACCAAGGTGATGGCCGGGGTCGTCGACGCCGACGGCGTCATCCTGGAGAAGATCCGCACCGAGACCCCGGACAAGTCCAAGAGCCCCAAGGTCGTCGAGGACACCATCGTCGAGCTCGTGCTGGACCTCTCCGACCGGCACGACGTGCACGCCGTCGGCATCGGCGCGGCCGGCTGGGTCGACGCCGACCGCTCCAGGGTCCTCTTCGCACCCCACCTGGCCTGGCGCGACGAGCCCCTGCGCGACGCCCTGCAGTCCCGGCTCGCGGTCCCCGTCATGGTCGACAACGACGCCAACACCGCCGCCTGGGCCGAATGGCGCTTCGGCGCCGGACGCGGCGAGGACCACCTCGTCATGATCACACTCGGCACCGGCATCGGCGGCGCCATCCTCGAAGGCGGCCAGGTCAAGCGCGGCCGGTACGGGGTCGCCGGCGAGTTCGGCCACATGCAGGTCGTCCCCGGCGGTCACCGCTGCCCCTGCGGCAACCGCGGCTGCTGGGAGCAGTACAGCTCCGGCAACGCCCTGGTGCGCGAGGCCCGCGAGCTGGCCGCCGCGGACTCCCCGGTCGCGTACAACATCATCGCCAGGGTCGGCGGGAACGTCTCCGAGATCACCGGGCCGCTGATCACCGAGCTGGCCCGCGAGGGCGACGCCATGTGCGTCGAGCTGCTCCAGGACATCGGCCAGTGGCTCGGCGTCGGCATCGCCAATCTCGCCGCCGCCCTCGACCCGTCCTGCTTCGTCATCGGCGGTGGCGTCAGCGCCGCCGACGACCTGCTGATCGGCCCCGCCCGGGACGCCTTCCGCCGCCACCTCACCGGCCGCGGCTACCGCCCGGAGGCCCGTATCGCCAAGGCCCAGCTCGGCCCCGAGGCGGGCATGGTCGGTGCCGCCGACCTCGCCCGGCTCGTCGCCCGGCGCTTCCGCCGCGCCACCCGCCGACGGGTCGAGCGCTACGAGCGTTACGCGCAGCTGGGCCAGCTGGGCCGCAGGCGCGAGACCACCGCACCCACGGACTCCAAGGACGACCCCCAGTCGTGAACCCGCCCACCCTGCCCCACCAGGCCTCCGCCCCCGACGAGGGCGGCACACCGCGGCCCACCCCCGAGGACCGCAGGCACGTCGTCAAGCGCCGCTGGATCACCGCGATCATCATCGTCCTGCTGATCGGCGTACCCGCGGGCTACCTCGCGATCTCCACCCAGCAGAGCCGGGAGAGCGGACGCGACAAGGCCGCCAAGGTCGGCGCGTCCACGGTGCGCCCGGGCTGGCCCTCCAAGGTGCAGCGCAGCATCTACGAGGTGCCGATCCCGGCGAAGGCATGGAAGGTCGGCTTCCTGGAGACCAACAACTGGCGCACCAGCAGGCTCTTCACCCAGTTCGCGGTGACCCCGGCCGACCTGGACGGCTTCCTCGCCTCCGTCGGCACCAGCCGCGCCGAGCTGGTCGCCGGGGACGTCACGATCTCCCCCCACGACTCCGAGGTCGCGGGCTGGAGCTGGAGCCCCCGCGCCACCTGGTACGGAACCAGCCTGGAGCAGGAGGACCCGCGCCCCGGCCGGGACATCACGGTGGACCTCACGGACCCCGGGCACCCCAGGGTCTACGTGGTCTCCACGGCCACTCCGTGACCCGGCCTGCCCACCGCTAGCCTGGGATCATGAAGCTCACCAAGCGGCTGCACTCCTGCGTCCAGCTGGAGAAGGACGGGCGCACGCTCGTCATCGACCCGGGCGCCTTCAGCGAACCGGACGCGGGCCTGGGGGCGGACGCCCTGCTGGTCACGCACGAACACCCCGACCACTTCGAGGAGGGGCGGCTGCGGGCCGCCCTCGACGCGAACCCGGCGGCCGGGCTGTGGACCCTGCGCAGCGTTGCCGAGCGGCTCGCCCCCGCCTACCCGGGCCGGGTGCACACCGTCGGCCACGGCGACACCTTCACCGCGGCCGGGTTCGAGGTGCAGGTGCACGGCGAGCTGCACGCCGTGATCCACCCGGACATCCCGCGGGTCACCAACGTCGGCTACCTCGTCGACGGGTCCCTCTTCCACCCCGGCGACGCACTGACCGTGCCCGGGGTCCCGGTGGAGACCCTGATGGTGCCGGTGCACGCACCCTGGAACAAGGTCTCCGAGGTGATCGACTACCTCCGTGAGGTCAAGCCGCGCCGGGCCCTCGACATCCACGACGCCTACCTCGCCGACATCGCCCGGCCGGTCTACGACTTCGCCCTGGACAAGCTGGGCGGCACCGACCACGGGCGGCTCACCGCCGGGGACAGCACCTCGGTGTAACGGCCGCTGTCGGTGCCGGGCGGTAGGTTGGCAGGTATGCGTATCGCCACCTACAACGTCAACTCCATCACGGCCCGGCTGCCGCGCCTGCTGGCCTGGCTGGAGAGCTCCGGCACCGATGTCGTGTGCATCCAGGAGACCAAGTGCTCGGCGGAGCAGTTCCCGCACGAGCAGCTGCGCGAGCTGGGCTACGAGGCCGCGGTCAACGCCACCGGCCGCTGGAACGGCGTGGCCCTCCTCTCCAAGGTCGGCCTGGACGACGTGGTCACGGGGCTGCCCGGCGGCCCCGACTACGAGGGCGTCCAGGAGCCCCGGGCGATCTCCGCCACCTGCGGCGGGGTCCGGGTCTGGTCGGTGTACGTGCCCAACGGCCGGGAGGTCGAGCACGACCACTACGGCTACAAGCTGGACTGGTTCCGCTCCCTGGCCACGGCCGTCGCCGAGGACGCGGCCGGCCCGCGTCCCTTCGCCGTGCTCGGCGACTTCAACGTGGCCCCGACCGACGAGGACGTCTACGACCCGGCCGTCTTCGCGGGACTGACGCATGTCACCCCGGCCGAGCGGGCTGCCCTGGAGGTGCTGCGCGCCACCGGCCTCTCGGACGTCTTCCCGCGCGCGCTGAAGTACGACCGCCCGTACACCTTCTGGGACTACCGGATGCTCGCCTTCCCCAAGAACAAGGGCATGCGTATCGACCTGGTCTACGGCAACGAGCCCTTCACCAAGGCCGTCACCGACGCCTACGTCGACCGCGAGGAGCGCAAGGGCAAGGGCGCCTCCGACCACGCACCGGTCGTCGTCGACCTCGATCTCGACCGGTAGGCCGACGGCCCGCCGAAACGGATCAGGCGCGCCCTGTGGCCACCGGCGGATCCTGGTGCGACGCTGGGCGGTATGAACATCCCTTTCCTGGACAACTGGCTGAACCGGCGTGAAACGGAACAGGGTGCGGGGCTCGCGGCCGCCCTCGTGGACGATCCCGAGGGCGTCGCCGAGTTGTTCGCGGAGTGCGAGATGCTGCGGGTCCACGCGCGGGCGGCCGGGCTCGAACTCGACGGGAGCCCCACCTCGTTGGAGGCCCTCGACCAGCTCATGCCCCGCTGGCGGCGGGACCCCGAGGTGGTGCCCTGGCTCGGCAACGACGCGGGCTTCT
This sequence comes from Streptomyces sp. NPDC090021, assembly GCF_044748225.1. Lineage (NCBI taxonomy): Bacteria > Bacillati > Actinomycetota > Actinomycetes > Kitasatosporales > Streptomycetaceae > Streptomyces > Streptomyces sp. NPDC090021. Next base: position 84,657 of record NZ_JBIVFO010000021.1, read on the forward strand.
ACCTCGGCACCGTGATCGTCCGGACGGTCCCGGGGAGCGCCTGGCAGGTGTGGCCCAACGGCCAGCCGGCGATCCGCCTGGCGTCGGGCCGGGAGCTGAACGTGATCGAGTCGGGGGTGTCCTGGGCGATGACAGGTTCCCCCGAGCTCAGCCAGGCGTACGCGGAGGCCTCCGAGGGCTGACACCACCGGCGGCCCGGCCGCCGCCGTCGGTCACCGCTCGCGCAGCGGCACCGCGACGTATCTGGGATCGCCCGGGGGCGAGGAGAAGGTCAGCTGCGCACCGGTGGGGTTGTGCTCGATGTAGAGCGGGTCGACGGTGTCGACCACGAGGGCGAGCCGGTGGCCCGCGGGCACGTCGTAGGCGGTCGAGAAGAGCTCCAGGTCCACGCCGAAGGCCTGGCCCGGGGTCTTGCCGTGGAAGGTGTACGGGGCGTTGCTGACCAGCTTGCCGATGCCGAGCGGGCCGACGTCGTAGAGGTACGCGACGAAGGTGCCGTCGCCCTTGGTGGGCGTGACGGTGGTGTGCAGCCGGACGGTGCCGCGGATGCGGCGGGCCTCGCCGTGGCGCCCCGACTGCCAGACGGCGGCGAAGGAGCGGGGGAGCAGCGGGATCGAGGCGATCGGAGGTGCTGTGAAGAACTGGTCCAGGACGCTGGAGAGGATCACGACGCCGCCGTTGGCCCCGGAGTCGACGTTCGCGAAGAGGTGTTCGCTGTCGGTGAGGGCGAGCTTCTCGATGCCGCCGGAGCCCACCGACGCCCAGTCGGCGTAGCCCTCGTAGCCGCCGTCGCCGCGGGACTTGATCTGCACCGGGGCCTCGGTGTCGATGCCGTTGCGCTCGCCCTTGAGGTGGTGGTCGAACCAGCGGTGGGCGTTGGTCCAGGTGTCGTTGGGCAGGCCGAGCAGGCCGGTGCCCTCGGCGGTGGCGTGGTCGCCCGGGCGGAATTCCAGCCGCTTGGGGCCGGTCAGCCGCTCGTAGAACTTCGCGTACTGGTTGGGCGGGAAGACCGTGTCGCCCCAGGCGTTGCCAAGCATGATCGCGGCGCCGTTGGCGTTGATCCGGTCCACCTGTTCGGCGGCCGACCGCTTCCTGCCCCACTCGATCATCTGCTGTTCGCGGTCCAGCCGGGAGCCGAGGAAGTCGCCCAGTATCGACTGGAGTTCGGGTCCGGGACGGCCGGTGAGGTAGCCCGCGGCGCCGAGCAGGCCGGCGGCCTGGCGGTGCTGGGTGCGGCCCGAGTAGATGGATTCGATGAGGTCGGCCCAGCCGCTCATCGCGACCACTGCCTTGACGCGCGGGTCGTGCGCGGAGGCCAGCAGGGTGATGCCGGCGCCGTAGGAGACCCCGCCGAGGCCGATGCGGTCCGCGTCGGCGGGGGTGTGGGCGAGGGCCCAGTCGATGACGGCCGAGACGTCGGCGATGTCCGGCGGCCCGGCCACCTCGATCTGCCCGCCGGAGAGCCAGAAGCCGCGGGAGGTGTAACTGACCACGACGTAGCCGGAGTCGGCGAGCTTCTTGGCCTGGGTGATGTATTCGATCTGCGGCATGCCCCAGCTGGTGGGCAGCACGATCAGCGGATACTTCCGGCCGGTCGTGGCCCCGTCCGGAGTGAAGACGTTGCCCTTGAGGGTGATGCCGCCGGAGCCGGGGATGTCGTGAAAGCGCAGGTCCGCGGCGGCGGTCCGCGCGGTGGTGGCAGCGGTCGCCGCGGCGGCGGCGGGAGCCGCCTGGGCCTGGTGGGGGGCCAGGCCCAGGGCGGTCGCCGCCAGGAGTGCCGCCACGGCTGCGGCGGTGGTGGTGCGTTCCATCGGTCGCTCCTCGCGTGCACCGGGAGTCCTGAAAGTGACCCGACGGTAACGGGAGCGACTTACCGAAGGTAACCCGTCGGTAAGTTACGTGGTGGTAACAATTGAACGAGAGTCAGGAGGAGGGGTTCGCGGGTCAGTCGTTCTGCGGGGTGCCCGACAGGGCGCTCCTGGCCTTCCACTGGTCCCAGGAGAGGTTCCACTCGCCGTAGCCGTTGCCGATGTCGGCGACGCCCTTGGAGCCCTCGCCGACCACCTCGAAGGCATCGCCGATCTGGGACTGGGCGAAGAACTCCTTGGCGTTGGCGTCGCTCATCCCCACGCAGCCGGAACTGCTGTTGCTCCGGCCGAAGTTGGCCTCGTTCCACGGTGCTGCGTGCGCGTACATGCCGGACCAGGTGATCCGCATCGAGTAATCGACCATCTTGTCGTAGGCGTTGTCCAGGCCCACCGTCTGGGAGTCCATCCGGATGGTGCCCTCCTTCGACATGATCACCATCTTCCCGGACCAGGACGCCTTCTTGCCGCCCGGGGTGCCGGCCGAGATCGGGATCGTCTTCTGCGTCCGGCCGTCCTCGGTCACCGTCAGCTTCTTGGTGTCGAGGCTGACCTGGACCCGGCGGTCCTTGCCGATCTTGAACTCGGTGCTGTAGTCCCGGGCGAACATCCCGCCGCCCTTGCCGGATTCCACACCGTTCAGGTTCATCTCGACCTTCACGTCGGTGCCGGACTTCCAGTAGTCCTTGGGACGCCAGTCGACGCGGTCGTTGCCGGAGTGGTCCTTGATCCAGCCCCAGGAGCCCTCGGTGTTGTCGGAGGTGGTGACCTTGAGCTGCTTCTCCACCTCGGCCTTGTTCGTCACCGGGTTGTCGAAGACGAGTGACACGGGCATCGCCACGCCCACCGTGCTGCCCTTGGGGATGTTGATCGAGACCTTGTTCACCTTGTCGGCGGCACTGGTCCTGAACTGGGTGCTCGCGCTCTGGCTGTCGGTGTTCTGCGCCTCGACCCTGTACTCCGCGCCGGCCGGGGCGTTGCGCTCCGAGGTCCAGGTCTTCCCGTCGTCGGCTATTTTGCCCGGCAGTTCCGCCCCCTTGGCGTCGGTCACCTTCACCGCGGCGAGCTTGCCCTCGGCGACGGTCACCGTCACCGGCCGGCCCGCCTTGACCTGATCACCCGTGAGGTTCACCGAGACCGCCATGGGCGCCTTCGGCTTCGACTCCTCCGTGCCCTTGCCGTCGCTTCCACCGTCACTCCCGCCCGAGCAGGCGGTCAGCGCGGCGGCCAGAAATGCGGTGCCCGCAATGGCGGTGCGGCGTGTGCGGCTCAACGAAGGGCCCCTTCGAGTCGTGGTGGTGGTGAACGTTCGCAAAAGAGGATGGGAACGGGACGACTTTAGGTTGCACAAACCACGGAAAAGATCGCTCTTTCTCTTGTGACGTGGACCGCAGCGAAACGGTCATCATCCGGTCACATTCGCCGCGCACTTCGGTCACGGCCGGCTGTGAGAGTCCTGTGAACGACCCCTCAGGACGATCAGGAAGGCCGTCAGCCGTGTGCGCACTGCTCGTTACCCCCGCCCGGCAGGACCAGGACCACGAGCTCCGGGTGCGCACCCTGTCCGTCCCCGAATACCAGTCCTTCCTCTCCAGGACCCCCGCGGCGAGCTTTCTCCAGCACCCGTCATGGGGCCGGGTGAAGGATCTCTGGCGCTCGGAAATGGTCGGATGGCACTGTCCGGGCGGCGAGATCGAAGGTGCCGGACTCGTTCTCTACCGGCAATTCCCCGGCACCCGCAAATACTTCGCCTACCTGCCCGAAGGGCCCGTCGCCGACTGGTCCGACCCGCGCATCGACCGCTGGCTCGACCCGCTCATGCGCCACCTGCGCGCCGCCGGCGCCTTCGCCGTCCGTATCGGCCCCAGCCCCGCCTACCGCCGCTGGGACGCGGCCACCGCCAAAGCCGGTACCGGAACGGGCCGCCGGATATCCGACGTCCTCGCCACCGAGGTCGACCCCGTGGGCGCCGCCCTCGCCGACCGGCTGCGCACCCGCGGCTGGAAGCGCTGCGGCGGCGAGGACGACGGCGACGCCCAGCCCCGCCACGTCTTCCGCGTGCCGCTGGCCGGACGCAGCCTCGACGACCTGTGGTCCGGCCTCAACCAGGAATGGCGGCGCAACGTGCGCAAGGCCGACAAGGCCGGAGTGGAGACCGTCCTCGGCTCCGCCGCCGACCTGCCCGAGTTCTACCGGCTGCTGCGGATCACCGAGGAGCGCGACGGCTTCCGGCTCGGCCGTTCCCTCGCGTACTACGAGCGGCAGTACCGCGTCCTGAACGAGGAACAGCCCGGCCGGATGCGGCTCTACCTGGCCGTCCACGACGGCGAGATCCTCGCCGCCCACACCATGATCAGCACCGGCGGCAGGGTCTGGTACCAGACCGGCGCCTCCGCCGACCACCGGCGCGAAGTACGGCCCAGCAACGCCCTGCAGTGGCGCATGATGCGCGACGCACACGCCCTCGGCGCCGACGAGTACGACATGCGCGGGGTACCCTCCACCCTTGACCCCGACGAACGTTCTTTCGGGCTGCTGCGCTGGAAGCTCGGCACCGGCGGACAGGTCGTCGAAACGCTCGGTGAATGGGAGATCCCGATGGACGGAGTCGCCAACGCGACCCTCTACAAGGCGTTCCAGGCCTACCTGGCCCGCCGGTGACGGCCACCGACACCAGACAGGCGGGCCCCGGCACCGACGGCGCGGCACCCCGCAAGACCTCGGTGCTGCGCAGCGGCGCGCTCATGGCGGCCGGCTCGATCGTCTCCCGCGCCACCGGCTTCATCCGCTCCGCCGTCGTCGTCGCGGCCCTGGGCACCGGACTGCTCGGCGACGGCTACGCCGTCGCCAACACCGTCCCGAACATCATCTACATCCTGCTCGTCGGCGGCGCGCTCAACGCCGTCTTCGTACCCGAGCTGGTCCGGGCCGCCAAGGAACACGCCGACGGCGGCGCCGCCTACACCGACCGGCTGCTCACCGCCTGCACCGCGGCCCTCGTCGCCCTCACCGCCACCGCCGTGATCGCCGCCCCGCTGATCGTCTCGGCGTACACCGGCTACAGCGGCGCCCAGGCCGACACCACCGTGGCCCTGGCCCGGTACTGCCTGCCCCAGATCCTCTTCTACGGGCTCTTCACCCTCCTCGGCCAGGTCCTGAACTCCCGCGGCCGGTTCGGCGCGATGATGTGGACCCCGGTCCTCAACAACGTCGTCATCACCGCCGTCTTCGGGCTGTTCCTGTACGTCTCCCACGACGCCGCCACCGGCCTCACCGCCGCGGAGACCCGGCTCCTGGGCCTCGGCACCACCGCGGGCATCGTCGTACAGGCCCTCGCCCTGATCCCCTCACTGCGCGCGGCCCGTTTCCGCTGGCGCCCCCGCTTCGACTGGCGCGGCAGCGGCCTCGGCCGCCCCCTGCGCAACGCGGGCTGGACCGTCCTGCTCGTCCTCACCAACCAGTTCGCCTACTGGGTCGTCACCCGGCTCTCCACCGCCACCGGCCAGCGCGCCGTCGACGCCGGCCTCGCGGGCGGCGCCGGATACACCGCCTACAGCAACGCCTACCAGCTGTGGATCGTCCCGCAGGGCATCATCACCGTCTCCCTCGTGACGGCGCTGATGCCCCGGATGAGTTCCGCCGCCACCGACGGCGACCTCGGCGCTGTCCGCCGCGACGTCTCCTACGCCCTGCGCTCCAGCGCCGCCCTCGTCGTCCCCGCCGCCGCCCTCATGGCCGCCCTCGCCCCCTGGGTGATGGGCAGCGTCTTCGGCTACGGACGCACCGGCGCCGCCGACATCGCGGTCATGGCCGGCATGCTCACGGCCTTCGCCCCCGGCCTGGTCGCCTTCTCCGCGCAGTACGTGCTCTCCCGCGGCTTCTACGCCCTCTCCGACACCCGGACCCCCTTCTTCCTCAACCTCGTCATCGTCACCGTCAACGCCGGCCTGTCGGCCGCCGCCTACCTCCTGCTCTCCCCGCGCTGGGCGGTCACCGGCATGGCCGCCGCCTCCTCCGTCGCCTTCCTCGCGGGCGCCGCTGCCACCGGGTACGCCCTCTCCCGCAGGCTCGGCCCGCGCACGGGCAGCCGCGGCGAACGCCGGACCACCGCCGTACGCACCCACCTGCGGCTGCTGACGGCCTGCGCGCCCGCGGCCGCGGCGGCGTACGCGGCGGCCCGCGCCGCCGAGGGCTTCGGCGACTTCGCCGCGGTCGGAGCGGGAACCGCCGCCCTCGCCCTGGTCGTCGTCCTCCTTGCCCGGCCGCTGCGCCTGGCCGAGATCACCGACCTGCTGGACTCCCTGCGGCGCAAGACCGGCCGGAAGCGGGAGGAGAAGCCGAAGACCACCCTGGGATACTGACCGGATGCCACGCGTACTGCTGATCGAGGACGACCCTTCCATCCGCGAAGGGGTGGGCCTCGGCCTGCGCCGCCGCGGCCACGACGTGCAGGCCGCCGAGACGGGGGAGGAGGGACTCGCCCTGATGGCGGCCTTCCACCCCGAACTCGTCCTGCTCGACCTGATGCTGCCCGGCATCAACGGCGTACAGATATGCCACCGCATCCGCCAGACCAGCGAAGTGCCGATCATCATGCTCACCGCACGCGGCGACGACTTCGACATCGTCATCGGCCTGGAGGCGGGCGCCGACGACTACATCGTCAAACCCGCCCGCACCGAGGTCATCGAAGCCCGCATCAAGGCCGTGCTGCGCCGGCTCAGCGACCCGGTGGGAACCCGCCCCGGCATCGAGACCCACGGCGAACTCGCCATCGACCGCGCCGGACTGACCGTCGCCAAGAACGGCGAACGCGTCGCCCTCGCACCCAGCGAGATCAAACTCCTGCTGCACCTGTCCGCCTCGCCCGAGCAGGTCTTCTCCCGCCAGCAGCTCCTGGAGTACGTCTGGGACCACAGCTACCACGCCGACGCCCGGCTCGTGGACGCCTGCGTCCGCCGACTGCGCCACAAGATCGAGGACCCCGCCCGCAGCCCCCGCTACATACAGACCGTCCGCGGCTTCGGCTACCGCTTCGGCCCCCTGTAGGCCGCGGTGCGACGCATAGCACCCCTCGGGCTGCGCACCCGGCTGATAGCGGCCTTCCTCCTGGTCGCCGCCATCAGCGCGGGAAGCACCGCGGCCCTGACCTACCAGCAGGCCCGCAACGCCATCCTCAAACAGACCCAGGACACCGCCGTCAGCACCCTGCGCGACCAGGTCGAGCAGCAGGAGATCCGCCTCCCCATGGAACAGCAGGAACTCCAGCGCATCGTCATCGAGCTCGGCAAACGCGGCAAGCCCCACCCGTGGATCATCTTCGGCGAATACGGCGGCGTACGCGTCTCCACCAACCCCGGCACACCCACCTCCACCGTGATCACCGACAGCCTGCGCGACCGGGTCCGCAACAACCAGTACGCCGCCTTCCAGCGCGCCGAGGACCAGCGCGGCAACCCCTGGCTCACCATCGGCGTCCCCGCCGTCTTCGAACACAACGGATACACCGAGGCCACCGGCGTCGTCTTCTACGCCAGCGTCCCGCTCTCCAACGAGAAGCAGACCGTCGAGGCCATGGTCGAGGCCGCCCAGCAGGGCGCCGTCCCGGGCCTGGCCATCGCCGTCATCCCCGCCCTGCTGGCCGCCCGCAGTGTGCTGCGCCCGGTCCGCGACATGCGGCGCGCCGCCCAGAACCTCGGCCGCGGCCACCTCGACACCCGCATCGAGGTCCGGGGCGCCGACGAACTCGCCGGACTCGCCCGCACCTTCAACGAGACCGCCCGCGCCCTGGAACAGTCCGTGCGCGAGCTCCAGGACGCCGAGACCCGCGCCCGCCGCTTCGCCTCCGACGTCTCCCACGAACTGCGCACCCCGCTCGCCGGGATGCTCGCCGTCACCGAGGTCCTCGACGAGGACGCCGCCCGCCTCGACGCCGACACCGCCAAGGCCCTGCACCTGGTCAGCGCCGAGACCGGCAAACTCGCCGTGCTCGTCGAGGACCTGATGGAGATCTCCCGCTTCGACGCCCGGGCAGCCGAACTCAACCTCGACGACGTCGACATCGCCGAAGCCGTCCGCAAGACCCTCGAACGACGCCACTGGGACGACGACCGCGTCGTCACCGACCTGCCCGACGGGGTACGCGCCCGGCTCGACCCGCGCCGCTTCGACGTGATCCTCGCCAACCTCGTCGGCAACGCCCTGCGGCACGGCGGCGCCCCCGTAGGCGTCACCGTACGGACCGCACCCGGCGCGGCGGGCGAGCGGCTCCTCATCGACATCGCCGACAGCGGGCCCGGCATCGCCCCCGAGGTCCTGCCGCACATCTTCGACCGCTTCTTCAAGGCCGACGCGGCCCGCACCCGCTCCGCCGGCAGCGGCCTCGGACTCGCCATCACCCTGGAGAACGTCCGCCTGCACGGCGGCACCCTCCGCGCGGCCAACCGGCCCTCGGGCGGCGCCCTCTTCACCCTCGACATGCCGCTGGAGGCCCGCTCGTGACCGGGCGCACGACGAGATCCCGCGCCACGGCCGCCGCCGCCCTGACCGGCTGCGCCCTGCTGCTCGCCGGCTGCGGGATCAAACGCACCGGGGTGGTCGAGAGCGGCCACGCCGCCACCGTCAAGGTGCCCGGCAGCAAGAACGCCGCCACCCTCTACTACGTCTCCAAGGACGGCGACCGGGTCGTCCCGGTGCCCTTCTCCATCGGCACCGACTACATGCTCGCGCCCGTGCCGCTCCTGCGGATCCTGCTGGACGGCCCCACCGGACCGGCCTCGGCGGCCGGACTCACCACGGCCCTGCCCAAGGTGTCCGACGCGCAGTCGGAGACGGCGGAGGTCAGCACGTACGTGCCGGACAAGGGGATCACGGTCAGTGTGCCGTTCCCCGTCGCCGGTCTGTCCGACCTGGCCCGCAAACAGCTGGTGTGCACCTTCGGCGTCTCCGCCGTGCCGGACACCCTCATCCCGGTCGCCATCCAGGGCACCGACACCACCCTCCCCGCCGCCGACTGCAACCCGCGGCGCTGACGCGGCAGCTGCGCACCCTCTACGAGGAGTGGAGTGGTGCGCGGCCATGCCCGTACCGGAACTCGCGGGCCCGCCGCGGCGGCTGGTGTCCCACTTCGTCAACGGGATCACACGGCTGCCGCTGCGGGTGTCCGGGCCGGCCGGGTGACGTCCGCGACCAGCTCGGTCACGTCCGGCCCGTAGGCGTCGGAGTTGACGACCTTCAGCACCAGGCAGAAGGACTCCGCCCCGTACCTGCGGGCCAGCCGCGTGTGGTGCCGGTTCAGGTACCGGGCGGCCGCCTGGTTGCTGACCGCCGTCTGCCCGGACAGCAGGAACACCGGCCGCCCGCCCTCTCCGCCCGCCAGCCGGGCCAGCACCACGTACTCCTCCAGTCCCTTGCGCCACCGGTAAGTTTCGCCGCCCACCTCGATCGCGCCCCGGTCCTCGGGCCGCTCGGCGTCGATGGTGACGGTGATGCCCGGCAGCATGGAAGCGAGATGCGCCGTGGTGCGGGCGTTGGACGTCGGCCCGCCGACACAGAACTCGGCCCGGTCGCCGAAGCCCTGACGGGCGGTGTCGTGCGTGACGATCTGGATGTTCGCCCCGCAGTCCTTGATCAGGGCGGAGATCTCCAGCAGGGCGAAGGCGTCGTTGCGATGCAGGGAGGACTCCTTCCCGCCCATCTGCCGGTTGACCACGAACAGGCAGTCGGAGCCCGCCGGCAGTCCGAAGAACGCCTGCTTGCGGCGGAGCGCGCGCCGCCAGAGATAGGTCCGCGAGAACCAGCCGAACCCGCCGCTGACGGCGGTGGCTATCACCCCGAGCACGATGTTGCGCACGTCGTCGTTCATGCGCGGGATGCTAGCGGTGCCGGCGGCCGGGATCACCGCCCCGGTGCCCTTCCGCCCCTTCCGCCCTGCGGTGCCCTGCAACCCGCCGGTGGCGCGCCCCGCCGGACCGCGCACCGCCCGACGGCGCGCCCCGGCAGACGCCCTGACGGGGCGCCGGGCCCGGCGCTAGGCTCGGCCCACGCTGCCACTGGAGGTCCGGATGCACCGTCCCGCCGTCGCCCGCACGTTACCGCTGCTGACCGTAGCCGCCGCACTCGTGACGACCGGCGCCGCCCCGCCCGCCGCGCCGGCCCCCGCCCCGCCGGCGAAGGTACCGGTCGCCGCCGGCTACGGCGGAGCCGTCGCCAGCGTCGACGCGGACGCCTCGGCCGCCGGGATCGCCGTACTGCGCTCCGGCGGCAACGCCGTCGACGCGGCCGTCGCCACCGCCGCGGCCCTCGGCGTCACCGAGCCCTACTCGGCGGGCATCGGAGGCGGCGGCTACTTCGTCTACTACGACGCCCGCTCGCGCCGGGTGCACACCATCGACGGCCGGGAGACCGCCCCGGCCACGGCCACCGCGACCCTGTTCCAGGAGAACGGACAGCCGATCCCCTTCGCGGAGGGCCAGACCAGCGGCCTCGGCGTCGGCGTCCCCGGCACCCCCGCCACCTGGAAGAGCGCCCTCGACGCCTGGGGCAGCCGCCCGCTGCGCCAACTCCTGCGCCCCGCCGAGAAACTGGCCCGAGACGGTTTCACGGTCGACGCCACCTTCCGGGCCCAGACCGAGCTCAACGAGGCCCGGTTCAGGGACTTCCCCGACAGCAAGAAGCTGTTCCTGCCCGGCGGTTCCCTCCCGGTCGTCGGCTCCACCTTCAAGAACCCCGACCTCGCCGACACCTACGCCGAACTCGCCCGCAAGGGAACCGGCGCCCTCTACCGGGGTCCCATCGCCGAGGACATCGTCCGCACGGTCCGCACGCCCCCGGTGGACCCCGCCGCCACCCGCCGGGTCCGGCCCGGCGACCTGACCTCCGGCGACCTGCGCGCGTACGGCACCAAGCGGCAGAAACCCACCCGGGTGGGCTACCGCGGCCTGGACGTCTACAGCATGGCGCCCTCCTCGTCCGGTGGCACCACGGTCGGCGAGGCCCTGAACATCCTGGAACGGACCGACCTCTCGAAGCTGTCCGAGACGCAGTACCTGCACCGCTTCATCGAGGCCTCCCGGATCTCCTTCGCCGACCGCGGCCGCTGGGTGGGCGACCCGGCCGCCGTGGACGTGCCCACGCGTGGACTGCTCTCCCAGCGGTTCGCCGACTCCCGCGCCTGCCTGATCGATCCGGACCGGGCCCTGACCAGCCCGCTGGCCCCCGGCGACCCGCGCCACCCGGTGCCCTGCGCCTCCACCGGACAGGCCGCGCCGACCACGTACGAGGGGGAGAACACCACGCACCTGACGGTTGCCGACCGCTGGGGCAACGTCGTCTCCTACACCCTGACCATCGAGTCCACCGGCGGCAGCGCCATCACCGTCCCCGGCCGGGGCTTCCTCCTCAACAACGAGCTGACCGACTTCTCCTTCGCCCCGGCGGCGCCGGGCGTCCCGGACCCGAACCTGCCGGGCCCCGGCAAGCGCCCGCGCTCGTCCATGTCCCCGACGATCGTGCTGGACGACGGCCGGCCGGTGCTCGCGCTCGGCTCACCCGGCGGAGCCACCATCATCACCACCGTCCTGCAGACCCTGACCGGCCACCTGGACCGGGGCCTGCCGCTGGTCGACGCGATCGCCGCGCCGCGGGCCAGCCAGCGCAACCAGGCCACGACCGACCTGGAACCGGCCCTGTGGAACAGCCCGCTGCGCGCCGAGCTGGAGGCCCTGGGCCAGGGCTTCCGGCAGAACCCGGAGATCGGCGCCGCCACCGGGGTCCAGCGGCTGCCCGACGGCCGGTGGCTGGCTGCGGCCGAGACCTCCCGGCGCGGCGGCGGCTCGGCCATGGTCGTCCACCCGCACGGCAGGCCGTAGCACCACGCCGCGGCACAGCGCCCCGGCGCGCTAGGGTCCGGGTATGGGTCTCCAGGAGCTCGGCAGCGCGCGGTACGTAAGCCTCACCACCTTCCGCAAGGACGGCACGCCCGTGGCGACCCCCGTGTGGGCGGTCGCCGACGGGGGTGAGCTGTACGTGTGGACCCGCAGCGACTCCTGGAAGGTCAAGCGCATCCGCAACGACGGACGGGTCACCGTCGCCCCGTGCGACGTTAGGGGACGCGTCGAGGAAGGGGTGTCCGCGGTCGAGGGGCGGGCCCGGCTGCTCGACGAGGAGGGCCTGCGCCGGGTGCGCAGGCTGATGTCGCGCAAGTACACCTGGCAGTTCTGGACGGTGGACGTGCCCGCCGCTCTGGTGCGGCGCGGGAAGCGGCCGCACACCGCGATCGCCGTCAAGCTTTGAGACTCCCGTAGCCCGCCCGTAACACGGGTGGGGTCCAATGCGGTCATGGAGACCGCGACTTCACTGGCGATCAGTCAACTCTCCGGATACTTGCGGGGATTGACGCAGAGACTGGATGCCGGGGCAGGCTGGTACGGGGAGTTCCTGCGCCGGGATCCGGACGGCATGCGGGCCTGTCTCAACGGGGCGGCGATACCCCCGTGGGACGTCGTGGAGTCCCTGCTGAGGGACCTGGCGGAGTCGGGCGGCGCGGAACTCGCGGCGCGGGAGACCGGATACGCGGCGAAGCTGCGGGCCACGGCCGTGGCCGTGTGGGACCGGCTCCCGGGAGGTGCGGACGAACTGCGGACCCTGCTGGCGGCGGCGGCCGCCCAGCGGGCCGAGTCGGAGGAGGCCCTGCGCAGCCTGACCGCCCGGCTCGGCGGGACCGCCGACCGGGCCGAGACCGAAGCCCTGACCCGGGAGCTGTCCTGGACCCAGGACGACATGGCCCGCGCCGCGGCCCGCCACGAAGACCTGGCGGCCCGCCTCGCCGCCCTGCACACCGCCCCCCACCCCGGCGCACCCCGGCAGGCGGCGGCCCCGGCCCAGGCGGGCCCGACCCAGGCGAGCCCGGCCCCGCAGACCCGGCCCCGGCTCGGCACACCCGCACAGGAGACACCCGAGACGGTGCAGGGCGGGGCCCGGGCCTGGGCGGACCCGCGTACGCAGGCGCCGACGGCGGCGGCGGGGCCGGGGCATGCGTCTCCGGGTGGCCCCCGGGCCGGGAGCCCGGCCGACGGCGACGCTCCGCGTGTGCCGGGGCGGGTGCCCGGGGAGGGCGCGGGCCACGCCCACGGTCAGGAGTCGCCGCCCGCGGACGAGGGTGGCGCCGCTGCCCGGGAGACGGATGTGCTGCCGCCCGTCGGGCGGGCCGAGGGGCGGTGGCTGCGGGGGGCGCGGCGGGCCGGAGGCGCCCGCTACGCCGGGTCGGCGGCTCCCGGGGCCCCGGCCTTCACGCCGCCGCCGGGCCACCCGGACGCCGAGGCTCCCGGCGGGCCGGGGAGCCCGGAAGTCCATCGCGCCCCGCGCGGTGCCCGGTTCGGCCGGCCGCGGCCCGAGCGGGCGTCCGTACCCGAGCCCGCACCCGTACCCGTACCCGTACCGGAGCCCGCGCCCGCACAGCCGGCCGGCTCGCCGCGGGCCGTCGCCGCCGAGCTGATCGCGCTGCGCGCGCAGGGCCGCAGCGGGGAGGCGCACGCCCTGCTCTGCCAGGCCGCGGCCTGGCCCGCCGGGCAACTGCCCCACCTGGCCGCCGAACTGACCCGTGCGGGCCTGGCGGCCGACTGGACGACCCTGCTGTGGGAGGCGGCCTCCCTGCCGCCCGACCGGCTCGCCGCGGCCGCCGCCGCCCTCGGCGACGCCGACCGGGAGGCCGACCGCGACGCCCTGTTGCGGCAGGGCGTGGCCCGCCCCGCCGCCGAGGTCGCGGACGCGGCCCTCGCCCTCGGCACGGCCGGCCGCACCCGTGAGGCCGAAGCCCTGCTCGGAGCCTTCGTACGGGTCCGTACCGCCGAGGAGGCCGCCGCCCTGGCCCGGCACGACCCCCAGTGGCTCACCCCGCTGCTGCTCCGCGTGGCCGGCTTACTCCCCGGTGCGCGCCACCGAGACCTCGTCCACGCCCTCCGCGTGGCCGGCATCGCCACCCCCTGGTAGGCCCTGTCGCCCGATTCCGCGACACCCCGCCCCCGCCCCGCCCGCCCCGCCCGCCCCGCGCCACCCGGGCCGGCGGGGCCGTGGGCCGAGGCCCGGATCCTCCCGGCTCCATGTCGTCAAACTCTCGTCTGCTGACCGCAAACGACCGCGCCGCGACGTAACGTGACCGACTGCTCCAACTGTGCAAGGCGGTCTTGCCCCGCGCAGTGACGAGGCCTACGTTCTACTCCCTACGCACTCCGTCTACGTGCGTAGAACCGGCGTTCCCGTCGCAAGGAGCAGCTCATGGCCCAAGTCGTCCGCGCCGCGCTGGTCCAGGCCACCTGGACCGGAGACACCGAATCGATGATCGCCAAGCACGAGGACTACGCCCGCCGGGCCGCCGCCGAGGGTGCGAAGGTCATCGGCTTCCAGGAGGTGTTCAACGCCCCCTACTTCTGCCAGGTCCAGGAGCCCGAGCACTACCGCTGGGCCGAGGCCGTCCCCGACGGCCCGACCGTCCGCCGTATGCAGGACCTCGCCCGCGAGACCGGCATGGTCATCGTCGTCCCGGTCTTCGAGCTGGAGAACGCGGGCTTCTACTACAACACCGCTGCCGTCATCGACGCCGACGGCACCTACCTCGGCAAGTACCGCAAGCACCACATCCCGCAGGTCAAGGGCTTCTGGGAGAAGTACTACTTCCGCCCCGGCAACCTCGGCTGGCCCGTTTTCGACACCGCGGCCGGCCGGATCGGCGTCTACATCTGCTACGACCGCCACTTCCCCGAGGGCTGGCGCCAACTCGGTCTGGCCGGCGCCCAGCTGGTCTACAACCCCTCCGCCACCCACCGCGGCCTCTCCGCCCACCTCTGGCAGCTGGAACAGCCCGCCGCGGCCGTCGCCAACGAGTACTTCATCGCGGCCATCAACCGCGTCGGCCAGGAGGAGTACGGCGACAACGACTTCTACGGCACCAGCTACTTCGTCGACCCGCGCGGCCAGTTCGTCGGGGACGTCGCCAGCGACAAGGACGAGGAACTCCTCATCCGCGACCTCGACCTCGACCTCATCAAGGAGGTCCGCGACCAGTGGGCCTTCTACCGCGACCGCCGTCCCGACGCCTACGGAGGGCTCGTACAGCCGTGACCAACCCCACCCCCCTCCACAACCGCCACCGCACCGTCCTGCCCGACTGGCTCGCGCTCTACTACAAGAACCCCATCGAGCTCACCCACGGCGAAGGGCGCCACGTCTGGGACGCCGACGGCAACCGCTACCTCGACTTCTTCGGCGGCATCCTCACCACCATGACCGCCCACGCCCTGCCCGAGGTCACCAAGGCCGTCTCCGAGCAGGCCGGACGGATCATCCACTCCTCCACCCTGTACCTCAACCGGCCGATGGTCGAGCTGGCCGAGCGCGTGGCCGCCCTGTCCGGCATCCCCGACGCCCGCGTCTTCTTCACCACCTCCGGCACCGAGGCCAACGACACCGCCCTGCTGCTCGCGACGACGTACCGCCGCTCCAACCAGATCCTGGCGATGCGCAACAGCTACCACGGCCGGTCCTTCTCCACCGTCTCCATCACCGGCAACCGGGGCTGGTCCCCGACCAGCCTGTCCCCGCTGCAGACGTACTACGTCCATGGCGCGGTCCGCACCCGGGGCCCCTTCGCCCACCTCGACGACACCGCCTTCACCGCCGCGGCCGTCGCGGACCTGGAGGACGTACTGGGCCAGGCCCGCGGGGGAGTGGCCGCCCTCATCGCGGAGCCGATCCAGGGCGTCGGCGGCTTCACCTCCCCGCCCGACGGCCTGTACGGCGCCTTCCGCGAGGTCCTCGACCGCCACGGCATCCTGTGGATCAGCGACGAGGTGCAGACCGGCTGGGGCCGCACCGGAGACCACTTCTGGGGCTGGCAGGCCCACGCCCAGAACGGCCCGCCGGACATCCTCACCTTCGCCAAGGGCATCGGCAACGGCATGTCCATCGGCGGCGTCGTCGCCCGCGCCGAGGTGATGAACTGCCTCGACTCCAACTCCATCTCCACCTTCGGCGGCTCACCGGTCACCATGGCGGCCGGCGTCGCCAACCTCGGCTACCTCCTGGAACACGACCTCCAGGGCAACGCCCGCCGCGTCGGCGGCCTGCTGCTGGAACGGCTGCGCGCGATCGCCGCCACCGTCCCCGCCGTCCGGGAGGTCCGCGGCCGGGGCCTGATGGCGGGCATCGAACTGACCAGGCCCGGCACCGACCGGGCCGACCCGGACGCCGCCTCCGCCGTCCTGGAGGCCGCCCGCGAAGGCGGTCTGCTGCTCGGCAAGGGCGGCGGCCACAACACCAGCGTGCTGCGCGTCGCGCCGCCGCTCTCCCTCACCGTCGCCGAGGCGGAAGAGGGCGCCGAGATCCTCGAACAGGCACTCCATCAAGTGAACCGTGTGGAGTAGGGGGAACCTCCCATGAGCAACCGCACTCTGATCAGCGGCGGTCTGGTCGTCACCGCCGCCGACGAACTGCACGCGGACGTCCTGATCGAGGACGGCCGCGTGGCCGCACTGGCCGCGCACGGCTCCGCCGCCGCCGGTGCCTGGACGGCCGACCGCACGATCGACGCGTCCGGGAAGTACGTCATCCCGGGCGGCGTCGACGCGCACACCCACATGGAGCTCCCCTTCGGCGGGACCTCCGCCTCGGACACCTTCGAGACGGGCACCAGAGCCGCCGCCTGGGGCGGCACGACCACCATCGTCGACTTCGCCGTGCAGAGCGTGGGCCACTCCCTGCGCGAAGGACTCGACACCTGGTACGCCAAGGCCGACGGCAACTGCGCCGTCGACTACGCCTTCCACATGATCCTCTCGGACGTCAACGAGGGCACCCTGAAGGAGATGGACCTCCTCGTGGGGGAGGGCGTCACCTCCTTCAAACTGTTCATGGCCTACCCGGGCGTCTTCTACAGCGACGACGGGCAGATCCTGCGCGCGATGCAGCGCGGCGCCTCCAACGGCGGGCTGATCATGATGCACGCCGAGAACGGCATCGCGATCGACGTCCTCGTCGAACAGGCCCTGGCGCGCGGGGAGACCGACCCCCGCCACCACGGCGAGGTCCGCAGGGTGCTCCTCGAAGCCGAGGCCACCCACCGCGCCATCCAGCTCGCCCGGGTCGCCGGCTCCCCGCTGTACGTCGTCCACGTCTCCGCGGAGGAGGCGGTGGCGGAACTCGCCGCCGCCCGTGACAAGGGGCTCCCGGTCTTCGGGGAGACCTGCCCGCAGTACCTGTTCCTGTCCACCGACAACCTGGCCGAGCCGGACTTCCAGGGCGCCAAGTACGTCTGCTCCACCCCGCTGCGGCCCCGCGAGCACCAGGCCGCCCTGTGGCGGGGGCTGCGCACCAACGACCTCCAGGTGGTCTCCACCGACCACTGCCCCTTCTGCTTCCGGGGCCAGAAGGAGCTCGGCCGGGGGGACTTCTCGAAGATCCCCAACGGGCTGCCGGGCGTGGAGAACCGCATGGACCTCCTGCACCAGGCCGTGGTGGACGGGCACATCAGCCGCCGCCGGTGGATCGAGATCGCCTGCGCCACGCCTGCCCGGATGTTCGGCCTCTACCCGAAGAAGGGCACCATCGCACCCGGTTCCGACGCCGACATCGTCCTCTACGATCCGCACGCCGAGCAGGTCATCTCCGCCGAGACGCACCACATGAACGTGGACTACTCGGCGTACGAGGGCAAGCGGATCACCGGACGCGTCGACACCGTGCTCTCCCGCGGTGAACTCGTCATCGACCGGCGCGAGTACACCGGCCGGGCCGGCCACGGGGCCTTCGTCCACCGCGACACCTGCCAGTACCTGTAAAGAGCGTCAAGGAGCCGCCCGATGGACTTCGGCCTCGTCCTGCAGACCGACCCGCCCGCCTCCCAGGTCATCAGCCTCATGAAGCGCGCCGAGCGCAACGGCTTCCGCTACGGCTGGACCTTCGACTCCGCCGTGCTGTGGCAGGAGCCGTTCGTCATCTACAGCCAGATCCTGGCCAACACGCAGAAGCTGCACGTCGGCCCGATGGTCACCAACCCGGGCACCCGCACCTGGGAGGTCACCGCCTCCACCTTCGCCACCCTCAACGACATGTACGGCAACCGCACCGTCTGCGGGATCGGGCGCGGCGACTCCGCGATGCGCGTCGCGGGCCGGGCACCCAACACGCTGGCCCGGCTCGGCGAGGCCATGGACGTCATCCGCGACCTCGCCGAGGGCCGCGAGGCGTCCGTCGACGGCAACCCGATCCGCATCCCCTGGATCAAGGACGGGAAGCTGCCCGTCTGGATGGCCGCGTACGGCCCGAAGGCCCTCGCCCTGGCGGGACAGAAGGCCGACGGCTTCATCCTCCAGCTCGCGGACCTTTACCTCACCGAGTGGATGATCAAGGCGGTCCGCGAGGCGGCGGCGGAGGCCGGCCGGGACCCGGCCGCGATCACCATCTGCGTCGCCGCCCCCGCGTACGTGGGGGAGGACCTCGCGCACGCCCGCGACCAGTGCCGCTGGTTCGGCGGCATGGTCGGCAACCACGTCGCCGACCTGGTCTCCCGCTACGGCGAGCACTCCAGCATGGTCCCGGAGGAGCTCACCGAGTACATCAAGGCCCGCCAGGGTTACGACTACAGCCACCACGGGCGCGCCGGGAACCCGTCCACCGACTTCGTCCCCGACGAGATCGTCGACCGCTTCTGCCTGCTGGGCCCGGCCGAGGCGCACATCGACAAACTCCGCGCCCTGCGCGACCTCGGTGTCGACCAGTTCGCCGTGTACGACATGCACGACGCGAAGGAGTCCACGATCGATGCCTACGGCACGCAGATCATCCCCGCCCTGACCGCCTGACCGCCTGACCGCCTGACCGCCTGACCGCCTGACCGCACGGCCGCGGCCCCCGGTCCCGGCTGCGGCCGGGGCCGGGGCGGCTGCCGGGGGAGGGCGCCGGGGGAGAGCGCCGGGGGAGGGCGCCGGACCCGGCCGCCCCGGGGCCGTTCACCCGGAGGACACCCGGTGTCCGCCCGGGTGTCCGGTACCGGCGGTGGGGTTTGTCGGCCGGGCGTGCTTTGCTGGAGGCATGATCGATGAGTTCCTGGCCCATGGCCTGCCCGATGTGGAAGAAGCCGTCCGCAAGGCGGCGGCGATCGAGATCATGCCGCGCTTCAGGCAGCTCGCCGAGCACGAGGTCGACGAGAAGAGCGGCCCCCACGACCTGGTGACCGTCGCCGACCGCAAGGCCGAGGAGCACCTGACGGCCTCCCTGACGCGGCTGCTGCCCGGTTCGGCCGTGGTCGGCGAGGAAGCCGTCCACGCCGACCCCACCGTGTACGAGGCGCTGCGCGCGGACGCCCCCGTGTGGATCGTCGACCCCGTCGACGGCACCCGCCAGTTCGTCAACGGCGACCCTGCCTTCTGCACCCTGGTCGCGCTGGCGGTGCGCGGCGAGATACTCGCCTCCTGGACCTTCGCCCCGGCGCTGGAAGAGCTCGCGACCGCCGTCCGCGGCCGTGGCGCGTACGTCAACGGCGAGCGGATCCAGAGCGGTTCGCCCGAGGTCGGCGCCGACCTGCGGGTCGCCACCGCCCACCCGCTCTACACCTCCGACGAGAACAAGCGCACCCTGGCCCGGCTCGACGTGCCCGGCGTCGCGGCCCGCCCCTGCGGCTCGGCCGGCCTGGAGTACCTGAAGGTGGCCCGCGGTGAGGTGGACGCCCTCGCCTTCACCTGGCCCTCGGCCTGGGACCACGCCGCCGGGCTGCTGCTGGTCGCCGAGGCGGGCGGCGCGCAGAGCACCGTCGAGGGTGTCCCCTTCCGGGTGGACCGGGACAACGCCCTGCCGTTCGCCGTCGGCCGCGACGAGGCCACCGCCGTACGCGTCCGGGAACTGCTCCGGGGCCGATAAGGGGTCCGGTACCGCGTACGCGTCGCCATATCCTGGGGGTGCAGGCGCCACCACCGGAAACGAAGGAGTCGCAAGTGCCGTCGATTTTCGATGTGGTCGTGGTCGGGGCGGGGCCCAACGGGCTGACGGCCGCCGTCGAACTGGCCCGGCGCGGCTTCTCCGTGGCCGTCTTCGAAGCCGCCGACACGGTCGGTGGCGGGGCCCGGACCGAGGAACTCACCCTCCCCGGCTTCCGGCACGACCCCTGTTCGGCGGTGCACCCGCTCGGCGCCGGCTCGCCGGTCTTCGCCACGATGCCGCTGAAGCGGTACGGGCTGGAGTGGCTGCACGCCCCGCTGCCCATGGCGCACCCCTTCGACGACGGCACGGCGGCCGTCCTCTCGCGCTCCGTCGCGGAGACGGCGGCGTCGCTGGGGGCGCGCGACGCGGGCGCCTACCGGCGTCTGGTCGGGCCGTTCCTCGGCCGATGGGACACTCTGGCCCGGGATTTCATGTCCCTGCCGAACACCGCGCTGCCCCGCGACCCGGTCACCCTCGCACGGTTCGGGCTCGCCGGGCTGCCGCCCTCGACCTGGCTGCTGCGCCGTTTCCAGGACGAACGGGCGAGGGCCCTGTTCGCGGGGCTCGTCGCCCACGTCATCGCCCCGCTGGGCGGCATCGGGACCGGCGCCGTCGGCCTGGTCTTCGCCCTCGCCGCCCATGCGAACGGCTGGCCCATGGCCCGCGGCGGCTCCCAGTCGATCTCCGACGCCCTCGCCTCCTACCTGCGCGATCTCGGCGGGTCGATCCACACCGATTTCGAGGTCAAGCGGCTCGACGACCTCCCGCCCGCCCGCGCCTACGTCTTCGACACCTCGCCGACCGCACTGGCCAGGATCGCCCGGCTCGGCCGCGCGTACGACGGCTACCGGTACGGCGCCAGCGTGTTCAAGATCGACTACGCGCTGGACGGCCCGGTTCCGTGGACAGCCGAGGAACCGCGCCGCGCCGGCACCGTCCAGGTCGGCCCGCGCATGCGCGACATCGACGCCGCCCTGCAGCTCGCCTCCGGCGGCCGGGCACCCCGCGCGCCGTTCCTCATCACGGCCCAGCCCAGCCTGACCGACCCCGGCAGGGCCCCCGAGGGCAAACACGTCTTCTGGGCGTACGGGCACGTACCCGCCGGCTGGGACGGCGACCTCACCGACGCCGTCGAACGCCAACTGGAGCGCTTCGCCCCGGGCTTCCGCGATCTGGTCCTCGCCCGCGCCACGGCCGGCCCGCCCCAGCTCGCCGCCCGCAACCCCAACTACATCGGCGGGGACATCGCCTGCGGAGCCGCCTCCGGCCTCCAGCTCCTGCTGCGTCCCCGGCTCAGCCTCTCCCCGTACACGACGGCCCACCCGGCGGTCTTCCTCTGCTCCTCGGCCACCCCGCCGGGTCCCGGCGTCCACGGCATGTCCGGCCACAACGCCGCCAAGGCGGTCTGGCGCCACCTGCGCACGGCCGCCTGAGACCGCAGCCCCACCCGCGAAAGGACTCCCATGGTCCGCATCACCCTGGTCCGCGGCGACATCACCGCCGAGGAGGCCGACGCCATCGTCAACGCCGCGAACTCCTCGCTGCTCGGCGGCGGCGGGGTAGACGGCGCCATCCACCGCAAGGGGGGCCCCGAGATCCTCGCGGCCTGCGAGGACCTGCGGCGCGGCCACTACGGCAAGGGCCTGCCGACGGGCCGGGCCGTCGCCACCACCGCCGGACGGCTGGCCGCCGGACACGTCATCCACACGGTCGGCCCCGTCTGGTCGCGGGAGGAGGACCGGTCGGAACTGCTCGCCTCCTGCTACCGCGAGTCGCTGCGCGTCGCCGACGAGCTCGGCGCCCGTACGGTCGCCTTCCCGGCCATCTCCACCGGCATCTACGGCTGGCCCATGGACGACGGGGCGCGGATCGCGGTCCGTACGGTCCTGGCCGCCCGCACCCACGTCGAGGAGGTGCGCTTCGTCCTCTTCGGCGAAGCCGCCCACGCCGCGTTCGAGGCGGCGGTCGAAGCCACCCGGTAGGGGGTCACACCGGCCGGCGCGGCGCGCCCGGCGCCGGGCGCGGATAGGTCCTGGTCTGCTTGACGCTGCCGTACGCGAAGCTCGACTCGATCGAGGCGATCCCGGGGATGGCGTGGATCCGGTGGCGCACCAGGGCCTCGTAGGCCTCCAGGTCCTCGATGACGACCCGGAGCAGGTAGTCGCTGCTGCCCGCCATCAGATAGCAGTCCTGGATGTGCTCGATGACCGCGACGTGCTCCTCGAAGAGCCGCACCGCCTCCGCCGTGTGCCGCTCCAGCCGGATCCGGACGAAGACGGTCACCGGCAGTCCGAAGGCGACCTGGTCGACCATGGCCGTGTAGCCGCGGATCAGGCCCGCCTCCTCCAGTCGCCGGACCCGGCGCAGGCAGGGCGACGGGGACAGCCGGACGCGATCGGCCAGCTCCTGGTTGGAAAGGCGCCCGTCTGTCTGCAATTCCCGGATTATCTGCAGATCGACTGCGTCCATGGCCACTCCTTGGCAGATCCTGCCCCAAACGTAAGTCCGAGAGGCAGAACTGGCAATCGGCTGCCCCGGCTGAAGCCCTAACGTTGCCCTCGAACGGACCGGACCGGCCCGTGTTCCAGAGGCTGGAGTGGATCCCTTGGTCGCGACGCACACCACCCGGGCGACCCTGCCTCCCGATGCGGCGGGCCCGCGCGCCGGACACCCCGGCCGGCGCGGGCTCTCCCCCCAGGCCCAGGGCATGCTGGCCCTGCTGGTGACGGTGTCGATCTGGGCGGCGTTCGCGCTCAGCGCCCGCGCCCTCAGCAGGTCCTCGCTGCTGCCCGCCGACGCGGCGCTGCTGCGGTTCGGCCTCCCCCTCGTCCTGCTCCTCCCCGCCCTGTGGCGCCGCCGCCGCGCCATCGCCGCGGTACGGCCGGGCCCCGCCCTGAAGATCGTCTGCGGTGCGGGGGTGCCCTTCTTCCTGGCCGCGATGCACGGCGGAGCGCTGACCTCCGCGGCCTTCGTCGGTTCCATCGTCCCCGGCATGGTCCCGCTCTTCGTCTCCCTGATCATGATCCGGCGCGGCCACGGCGTCCCCAGGGGCACACAGGCCGTCGGCCTCGCGCTGATCGCGGCCGGGGTCCTCGCCCTCGTCTGGCGCTACGTCGTCCCCGTGGACACCGACGTCCTCGCCGGCTCCGGCATCCTCCTGGTCGCCAGCGGCCTGTGGGCCCTCTACACTGTGGGGCTGCGCGAGGTGGACCTCGATCCCGTCGGATCGATCGGGCTGCTGTGCCTGCCCTCCTTCATGATCATCGGACTGCTCGTCCTGGCCGGGGTCCTCCCCACCGGGATGGCGCACGCCGCGGGCACCGACATCGCACTGTTCCTGGTCGTACAGGGCCTCGGGGTGGGGCTGTGCGCCGGCCTGCTCTACGCCTTCGCCATCCGCCGCCTCGGCGCCGAACGAAGCTCCGTCGTCGGCAGCCTCAGCCCCGTCGCCGTGGTCCTGCTCGCGATCCCCCTGCTCGGCGAGACACCCACCGTCGCCGTCCTCGTCGGCGTCCCCCTCATCACCGCCGGCGTCGTCCTCGCCAACCGCCGCCCCCGACCCGAGGTCCCCACAGATGCTTGAGCTCCTTCCCACGCCGCCCACCGACCCGCTGTGGGACCTGACGTACGAGTTCGGCGGCGACGAGCGGCCCGAACGGCTGAACCTCGTCCTCGGCGTCTACCGGGACCAGAGCGGGTCCACCCCCGTCATGTCCGCCGTCCGCGAGGCCGAGATCCGGCTCGCCCGACGCTCCGAGTCCAAGGAGTACCGCGGGCTGTCGGGGAACACCGCCTTCAACAGCTCCCTGCTCGACCTGGTCCTCGGCCCGGACGGGCCCGCCGAGCGGGCCGCCGCCGTCCAGACCGTCGCGGGCTCCGGCGCCCTGCGCCTCCTCGCCGACCTGGTCTTCCGTACCCGCCCCGGTGCCACGGTGTGGATCAGCGACCCGGCCTACGTCAACCACCGGCCGATCCTGGAGGCCGCCGGGCTCAAGGTCCGCACCTACGGGTGGCGCGACGCCGAGGGCGGCTTCGACACGGCGGGCGTACTGCGGGAGCTCGCGGACGCGGGACGCGACGACGTCGTCCTGCTGCAGGGGTGCTGCCACAACCCCTCGGGCGTCGACCCGCTGCTGGACGACTGGGAGGCGCTGGCCGAGTCGGCCCTGCGCGGTGGCTGGGTGCCCTTCGTCGACCTCGCCTACCACGGGCTCGGCGACGGCCTGGAGGCCGACCTGCTGGCCACGCGGATGCTGGCCTCCCGGGTGCCCGAGATGCTGATCGCCGTGAGCTGCTCGAAGAACTTCGGCCTCTACAGCGACCGCGTCGGCTGCGCCATCGTGCTCGGCTCCTCGGAGCGGGCTGTGCGGCACGCCGAGACGGCCCTGCAGAACGCCGCCCGCACCCTGTACTCGATGCCGCCCGAGCACGGCGCCGCGGTCGTCACCACGATCCTCCAGGACGAGGAGCTGCGCGCCTCCTGGCGGGCCGAGCTGGACGTGATGCGCGGCCGGATCATGGCCAACCGGGCGGACCTCACCGCCCACCTCGGCAATCTCGGCTGCGCGGAGCAGGCCCGTTCGCTGGCCCGGCAGAAGGGCATGTTCTCGATGCTGCCGCTGACCCCGAACCAGATGCTGCGGCTGCGCAGGCAGTACGCGATCTACGGGACGACCTCGGGGCGGATCAACATCGCCGGCATCCCGGCCCACCGGATCCCGTGCCTGGCCCGGGGGATCGCGGCGGTCCTCGACACCGCCGAGGCGCCCCGCCCCCGCGAACTCGCCTGAGGCCTTCGCCTGAGGCCGTCGTCGGCGAGGCCGCCAGGGCGTGCGGCGCGGCGCGGAGAGCCGGCATCCGGCCTGCGCGCCGTGGACGTTCTGCGCGAGTGAGCGGAGTCGGCCGAACGTGGCGTCCGCGACCCTGCCGCTCGGCCCGGCTCTCGGGCGCGTGGTGATCCGGCCCTCGGTGCTCGTACGCGCGTGGCCGGCCTCCGCGTGATCGAGGCCATGACAGTCCCCGGCAGTCCGTCGGTGCCATGAGCCATCCGCCGTCGCCGATGGCTCCCGTGGTCGACAGGTCCTGCCGGGGGCCTGGCCAGAGCCTGGAGAGTAGTCACTCGAACCCCAGGACGTCTCCTGAGGGAGGTGCGGCTCTTTCCGGTGATCCGGTGTATGGACGAGTCTCCTCCCTATTTGTCCTGAGTCAAGGGGTTTGCGGACGTAGGCTGGAAGAAATTCGCGTCGCGCTCCGGACCAGGCCGACGGGAGGTGTGGCCATGACAGCAGTGCCGGACTTCCAGGTCGCCCGCGGGCCCGGCGCCACCGCCTGGGCACCCGAGACCGTCACCGCCGACCCGTACAACGCCCAGACCCCGTCGGCCGCGCTGGCCGAGCCGGTCACCCCCGCGGACGCCCTCTTCGTACGCGATCACTTCGGCATCCCGCCGACCGGCCCCGGCCGGTGGCGGCTGCGGATCGGCGGCGCCGTGACCACCGCCTTCTCCGTCGGTCACGCAGAGCTCCTCACGCTGGAACACCGCGAGCTGGACGTCGTCGTCGAATGCGCGGGCAACGGCCGCAGCCTGATGCGGCCGGTCCCGCCCGGTGTGCCCTGGAGCCAGCGGGCCGTGGGCTGCGCGCACTTCGCGGGCGTGCCCTTCCGCCTCCTCGCCGACCGCGCCGGGATCGACCCGGCGGCCGTCGAGGTCGTCTTCACCGGAGCCGACTCCGGTACCGTCCGCGGCCGCCGGACCCCCTTCGAACGCAGCCTGCCGCTCGCCGTGGCCCGCCACCCGGACACCCTCCTCGCCACCCGCATGAACGGCGAGCCGCTCACCCCCGAGCACGGAGCGCCGGTCCGCCTGCTGGTCCCCGGCCGGTACGCCGTCGCAGATGTGAAGTGGCTGGTCGGGGCACGGGCCGTGACGGACCCCTTCGCCGGGGTCTTCCAGGCCGAGGACTACCTCTACATCGACCCGCACGGCACCCCCGAAGGCCCCGTGACCACCCTGCGGGTCAAGTCGCTCATCACCGAGCCCGCCCCGGACGACGACGTGCGCCGGGGCCACGAGACCCTGGTCCGGGGCCACGCCTGGTCGGGCGACGGAGTGCCCGTCCGCAGGGTCGAGGTGCGGGCCGCGCACGAGGACGACGGCAGCGACCCGGACCACCTCCGGGGCTGGCACGAGGCCGTCCTCGAACCGCCCGCCGGGCCCTACGCCTGGCGGAGCTGGTCCCACCGGTGGACCCCGCAGCAGCCGGGACCGTACCGGCTGCTCTCCCGCGCGACCGACGCCCGCGGCGACACGCAGCCGCCGCAGGCCCCGTGGAACGCCCATGGCTACGGCTGCAACCCCGTGGCCTCTGTCGAGGTGGTGGTCGTATGAACGGTTCCGAGGCGACGATCGAGGTCATCGCCACCCCGTCACTCGGGGACACCAGCTACCTGCTCGTCAGCGGCGACGAGGCCGCCCTCGTCGACCCGCAGCGGGACATCTGGGACCTGGTGGAGTCCTGTACCGCCCAGGGCGTCGGGATCCGCTACGTCCTGGAGACGCACGTGCACAACGACTACGTCTCCGGGGCGCTGGAGGTCAGAGCGGCGACCGGCGCCACGGTCGCGGGACCGGCCCGCGCACCCTACGGCTTCGACCACCTGCCCATGGCCGAGGACGACGAGGTCAGCGTCGGCGACATCACCGTACGGGCCGTGGAAACCCCGGGCCACACCGCCGAACACACCTCCTACCTGGTCTTCGAGGACACCGACCGGGCCCCGTCGGCCGTCTTCACCGGCGGCAGCCTCCTCGTGGGCAACGCCGGCCGCACCGACCTGTCCGGCAGCGGCCGTACGGAGGAACTCGCCAGGGCCCAGTACCGGACCCTGCGCCGGCTCGCCCTGCTCCCCGACGGCACCCGCGTCCTGCCGACACACGGCGCGGGCAGCTCCTGCGCCGCCGGCCCGGTGTCGGGGGAGCGGACCAGCACGGTCGGCGCGGAGCGGCGCACCAACCCCGTACTGACCGCCCAGGACGAGGAGGAGTTCGTCAGGGGACGGATGTCGGGCCTGCCCCCGTACCCCGCCTACTACCGCCACATGGGCCCCATCAACGGGCACGGCCCACGGGTCCTCGGCGGCCCGCCCACCCTGCGCCCGCTCACCCCGGCCATGGTGGAGGGGCTCGCCGGCGGCGGCGCGCAGATCGTCGACGGGCGCGACCGGGCCGCCTTCGCCGCGGGCCATCTGCCCGACTCGATCTGCGACGAGCTCGACGACCGCTTCGCGAGCCTGGTCGGCGAGGTCGTCCCTTTCGGCACCCGCCTGGTCCTCGTGCTGCCGGAACCGGCCGCGGACGCCGCCCACGAGGCGATGGTCCAGCTCCTGCGGATCGGCTACGACGACGTCGCCGGATACCTGGCGGGAGGGACCGGCGCCTGGACGGCCGCCGGCCGCCCGCTGCGCACCTTCCGCACCGTGGACGCCACCGCCTCGGCCGGGCACCTCGACGGCGGACTGCTGCTCGACGTGCGGCCGGACCGCCCCGAGGGCGGCATACCCGGCTCGCTCGCCGTGCCGCTCGCCGAACTGCCCCGCAGGATCGGCGAGCTGCCCAGGGACCGGGAAATCTGGGTGGTGTGCGGCAGCGGCCGCCGGGCGACCGTCGCGGCGGGCCTGATCGACCGGGCTGGGATCCCGGTGACCGCCGTGATCAGCGGCGGGGTCCAGGAGCTCATGGCGCACGCGTGAGGGGTCCGGGCTCCGGAGGCGGACGGACCGTCCCCGGAGCCCCCGGCCGCCGAGCGGACGCCGGCACGCCGGCACGGCCCCACGCGGCCTCCCGACGCCCGTTTTCCCGCCATCCGGTTTCCCGCCGCCCCGGCGGAGGTACTGGTCCTTACCCGCCCCTCCGGACGGACGCAGCGCCCTGCGCCGACGCCTCGGATAGGGTGAATCGGTAGGAATCGGGCCCCCGGGGTGAGGTCGTGTGGACACTTACCAGTCGACGAGCGCGGTGCCGGACCCGCCGGCGGCGGCTGTCGGCTACGCGGGCGTACTCCGCGAGCTGCTGCCGATCGCCCTGTGGCGGGAGGACGCCGACGGCCGCATCGTGGAGTGGTCACTGGCCGCCCAGGACCTCCTCGGGCACCGCCCCGAGGACATCATCGGCCGCCCCGGCGCCTCCGTCCTGGTCCCCGAGGCCAACCACGAACTCGCCGACCAGCTGACCCGCCGGGTACAGGCGGGCGAGACCGTCGTCGGCACCCTCCCCGTCCGCCACCGCGACGGGCACCGCGTCGTGATGGAGATGTGGATCGTCCCCGCCGTCGACGCCACCGGGCGGATGGGAGCCCTGCTCATCGCCGTGGAGACCTCCGAGGTCCTCCACATGCGCGACTCCCTCGCCGCCCTGCAGAGCCTCTTCACCCAGTCACCCATCGGGCTCGCCACCCTCGGCCCCGACCTGAGGTTCCTCCGGGTCAACGACGCGCTGGCCCGCATGAACGGCGTCTCCGCCGCCGAGCACCTCGGCAGACGGCTCACCGAAGTCGTCCCCGGCGTCAACGCCGTCGCCCTGGAGGCGACGATGCGGCAGGTCCTCGACCGGCGCACCGCCGTCGTCGACGTCCGCCGCACCGGGCGGACCCCCGCCGACCCCGACCACGACCGGACCTGGTCCTGCTCCTACGCCCCCCTCCTGGACGGCTCCGGCCGGGCCCTCGGCGTGATCGCCTCCCTCATCGACATCACCGAGAGCCAGCAGGCCCAGGCCGAGGCCGAGCTGGCCCAGCACCGCCTGGCCCTGCTCGCGGAGGCCGGCGCCCGCATCGGCACGACCCTCGACCTGCACCAGACCGCCCAGGAGATCGTGGAACAGCTCGTACCGCAGCTCTCCGACTCCGCCGACGTACAACTGCTGGAGTCCGTCCTCGGCCCCGACGAGGGCGCGGCGCCCGCGCCCTCCACCCGCGGGGTCCTGCGCCGCCTCGCGGCCCGCTTCCCCGACCCGAACGCCCCCACCGCGAAACTCGCCACCGGCCAGACCTTCCAGATCCCCGCGGGCACCGTCTACGAGCGGGTCATCACCGAGGGCACGCCCCTGAACCTCTACGTCTCCGACATCCCCGCCCTGATCACCTCCCCCCGCGCCGCCGCGCTGCGGGCCTACCTGGCCACCCTGGGATCCGCCCGCCTGGTCCCGCTCGTCGCCCGCGGCACCGTGCTGGGCGCCGTCACCGTCACCCGGACGCGCGAACGCCCGCCCTTCGACGAGCAGGAGTGCGTCCTGGTCGACGAGCTCGTCGCCCGCGCGGCCCTGAACATCGACAACGCCCGCATGTACACCCGCCAGCGCCAGGCCGCCCTGACCCTCCAGCGCAGCCTCACCAACAGCGCCCTGCCCGAGGTCCCCGGCCTCGAACTCACCGGCCGCTACCTGCCCGCCAGCGACCACGACGTCGGCGGGGACTGGTTCGACGCCATCCCGCTGCCCGGCGGCCGGACCGGACTCGTCATCGGGGACGTCATGGGCCACGGGATCCACGCGGCCGCCGTCATGGGCCAGCTGCGCACGGCCGTACGGACCCTCGCGCGCCACGGCGTACCCCCCGCGCAGCTCCTGCGCTCCCTCGACGCCGTCGTCGCCGACCTGGGCGAGGACGAGATGGCGACCTGCGTGTACGCCGTCCACCACGCGGCGTCCGGGACCTGCGTGATCGCGCGGGCCGGCCACCCGCCGCCCGCCGTCGTCGCCACCGACGGGACCGTCACCTTCCTCCACGCACCGCCCGGGACCCCGCTGGGCGCCGGCGGGCGCGACTTCCGCACCGAGGAGGTGCGCCTGCCGCCGGGCAGCCTGCTCGTCCTCTACACCGACGGACTCATCGAGGCCCGGGACCGCGACCTCGACCAGGGCATGGAGCAGCTGGGAGCGGCCCTGCACGGCGTGGAACAGCCCCTGGAGGGGATGTGCGACCAGATCCTGCGGCAGCTGCTCCCGTGCGCGCAGCAGGACGACGTGGCGATGCTGCTGGCCCGCTCCCGGCCGGCCTGACCGGCCCGCCGCCGACCCCGGGGCCGCCGCCCGCCCGCCCGGGGCCGCCGCCCGCCCCGCTCACCAGGCCATGTCCTCCAGCGCATCCAGGTCCAGCGGCGCCGCCGGCGGCGGCTCCGTACCCCCGGTCAGCGGCAGCTGGGCCCAGATGACCTTCCCGCGGTCGGTGTACCGGGTGCCCCACCGTTCGGCGTACTGCGCGACGAGGAACAGCCCGCGCCCGCCCTCGTCGGTGGTGGCCGCGTACCGCAGGTGCGGGGAGGTGCTGCTGCCGTCGGAGACCTCGCAGATCAGGCTCCGGTCGCGCAGCAGGCGGACCCGGACGGGCGCGCTCCCGTACCGGATCGCGTTGGTGACCAGCTCGCTGAGGATCAGCTCCACGGGGAAGGCGAGGTCCTCCAGACCCCACTCCACGAGCTGCGCCGAGCCGGCGTTGCGCACCCGCGAGACGGCCGAGGGCTCGCCGGGCACCTCCCATTCGGCGATCCGGTCCGCCTCCAGCCGCCGGGTGTCCGCGATCAGCAGGGCGATGTCGTCGCTCGGAACCGGGAACAGCATCGCGTCCAGCACGTCCGAGGCCGCCTGGTCGGGGCTGCGGCCGGGCCGCGCCAGCGTGTCGGCGAGCAGCCGCAGGCCGGTGTCGAAGTCCCGGTCCCGGTCCTCCACCAGGCCGTCGGTGAACAGCACGAGCCGGCTGCCCTCGGGCACCTCGAAGTCGACCGCCTCGAAGGGCATCCCGCCCACGCCGAGCGGGATCCCGGCCGGCAGCTCGGGGAACTCCACCCGGCCGTCGGGGCGGATCAGCGCCGGCCCGGGATGCCCGGCGCTCGCCATCCGGCACCGCCCGGAGACCGGATCGTAGACCGCGTAGAGGCAGGTGGCGCCGGTGACGGCGGAGGTGCGTCCGGTCGCGGCGCCGGGCTCCGGGTCCTCCCCGCCCGCACCGCTCCCGTCCCCGTCCCCGCTCCCGTCCCCGTCCCCGCTCCCGTCCCCGTTCACGTGCGCGTTCCCGTTCCCGGTCGGGGCTCCGTCCGCCGGCCAGCCCCCGGCCTCGTCCTGGTCGATCCGGTTGATCAGCTCGTCCAGATGTCCGAGCAGCTCGTCGGGCGGCAGGTCCAGGGTGGAGAAGTTGTGCACCGCGGTCCGCAGCCGGCCCATGGTGGCCGCGGCGTGCACCCCGTGACCGACGACGTCGCCCACGACCAGCGCCACCCGGGCACCCGGCAGCAGGATCACGTCGAACCAGTCGCCCCCCACCCCCGCCGTCGCCGGCAGATAGCGGTAGGCCACCTCCACGGCGCTCTGGTCGGGCAGCACCCGGGGCAGGAGGCTGCGCTGGAGGGTCACCGCCATCGCGTGCTCACGGGTGAAACGACGCGCGTTGTCGATGGAGACGGCCGCCCGCGCGCCCAGCTCCTCCGCGAAGGACAGGTCCTCCCCGTCGAAGGGCTCCGGGGTGTCCGCGCGCCAGAAGTTGGCCATCCCCAGGACCACCCCGCGAGCCTGGAGCGGTACGGAGATCAGCGAGTGCAGCCCGTACTCCAGGGCCACCCGGGTGCCCTGGGAGTCCTGCGCCCGCCAGCCCATGGCCGCGTTCAGATCGGCCGCCAGCACCGCGTGCCCGGCGTCCAGGGCGGCCGCCATCGGGGCCGTCGGCACCTCGAACCGGATCAGGTCGCCGACCGGCTGCAGCGGCGAGTCGGTGCGGATGCCGCTGATGGCGGCCCGGCGCATCTCGGTGTACACACCGGTGCCGGAGGGCTCGTCGCCGCGGAGCACGGGCTCCAGCAGCTCCACCGTCACGAAGTCGGCGAAGCGTGGCACGGCCACCTCCGACAGCTCCTCGGCGGTCCGTGCCACGTCCAGCGTGGTGCCGATCCGCACACCCGCGTCGTACAGCAGCTGCAGGCGGCTGCGGGCGACCTCGGCCCGGCCGGAGAGCGAGGCGAGCTCGGTGGAGTCGCGCAGGGTCACCACGCGGCCCGCCGGCCGCCCCGCGTACGCCATCGTGGGCCGTACGTTGACCGCGAGCAGCCGGTCGCCCGCCAGGTGCACATGGTCCGTCACGACACGGCCCGACACGAGCAGCTCGGTGGTGCGCGGATCGAGGCCGAGGTCGCCGACGGCGCGCTCCTCGGCGTCCTGCGGCAGGTCCAGCAGCCTGCGGGCCTCGTCGTTGGCCAGGATGAGCCGCTGGTCGTTGCCGATGATGAGCACGCCCTCGCGCACGGCGTGCAGAACGGCCTCGTGGTGTTCGTTCATCCGGGTCATCTCGGCGGCGCCCAGGCCGCGGGTCTGGCGCAGCAGCCGCCGGCTGACCAGGGCGGCTCCGGCGGTACCGAGCAGCAGACCGGCCGCCGTGGCGCCCAGGAGGAGCGGGAGCTGCCCCTCGACGGCGTGGCTGACGTTCTCGACCTCTATCCCGGTGGCGACCAGGCCGATGACGTCGCCGCCCGCGTTCCGTACGGGCACCACCGCCCGGACGGCGTCGCTCGGCTGCCCCTTGAACACCTGGGTGAACGATTCTCCGGCGACGGCCCGGGAGATGTCCGAGGCCCGCTTCCCGATCAGCTCGGGCCGCGAGTCGGTGTAGCGGACCCCACGGAGGTCCATCACCGCGATGAAGTCGAGGCCCGACGCCCTGCGGGCGCCCTCGGCCAGCGGCTGGAGCGCGGCCGTCGGATCCGGCGACAGCAGTGCCTCCGGGAGGCCGGGGGCGTGCGCGAAGGCCTCGGCCGCGGCCAGCGAGCGGTTGCGCGCGTCGCGCTGGCTGTCGTAACGGGCCTGGAAGACCAGGGCCAGCGCGGCGGCGGTGATCAGCAGCACCACGATCACCGCCTGGAGGGCGAAGACCTGACCGGCGACGCTGTGCGCCCCCCGGGACAGGCGCGCGGACATGTGCGAACCCCTCCCGGTCGGCTGTCGCCCCGAACGTCCGGTCATGAGCCCTTTCTAACACTGTCCAGGGCTTCGGGCGTGACCGGACGGTCCGCGCGCCCGGGCCCCGGGCGGGGAGCCGGCCGGGGCCCGGTCCCCGGTCGGGGGACCGGGCCCCGGGGTCGGGGTGGATCAGAGGACGTCGGCGGCGATGTTCGCCGCGACCTGCTCCAGCAGGGGACCCGCGTTCGGGATGGACTTGGCCGGGTCGGGCTCCAGGTCCGTCAGCGGGTACGCCTTGCGGATGCCGGCCGCCTCCAGGGCCTCCCGGCCCAGCAGCAGCCTCCCGCAGACCGCCACGACCGGCTTGCCCGCGGCGCGCGCGGCCGCCGCGACGCCCGCGGGGGCCTTGCCGTGCAGGGTCTGCTCGTCCAGCGAGCCCTCACCGGTGATGACGAGCGTGGCCCGCTCCAGCGCCGGCGCGAAACCCAGCACCTCCAGCATCAGCTCGATGCCGGGCCGGAAGCTCGCGCCCAGCAGCAGCGCGCCGTAGCCGATGCCGCCTGCACCGCCCGCGCCGGGGGAGGCGGCGAGCTCGGTGGCCCTGGGGCCGATCGACTTCTCCAGCACCTGCGCGTAGTGGGCCAGCGCCGCGTCGAGCGTCGCCACGTCCTCGGGCGAGGCGCCCTTCTGCGGGCCGTAGACGGCCGCGCAGCCCTTGGGGCCGGTCAGCGGGTTGTCCACGTCGCTGGCCAGGACGAAGTCGACCTCCGCGAAGCGCGGATCCACGCCCGACAGGTCGGCGGAGGCCAGATCGGCCAGCGCGCCGCCGCCCGGACCGACCGGTTCGCCGTTCGCATCCAGGAACACCGCCCCGAGCGCCGCCAGCATCCCGGCGCCGCCGTCCGTGGTGGCGCTGCCGCCGACGCCGAAGACGATCGAGCGGGCGCCCGCGTCCAGCGCGGCCCTGAGGACCTCGCCCGAGCCGTACGTGGTCGCCGTCAGCGCGGCGAAGGTGCCCGCCGGCAGCAGCTGGAGGCCGGAGGCCTCCGCCATCTCGACCACCGCGGTGCCCCCGCGCAGCGCGAAGGCTGCCGTGACCTGGTCACCGAGGGGCCCGGTGACCCGTACCTCCCGGCGTTCGAAACCGGCCGCCACGGCGGCCGCGACCGTCCCGTCGCCGCCGTCCGCGACGGGGAGGGTCTCGATCTCCACGCCGGGTACGGCCCTGCGAAGGCCGGCCGTCACCCGCTCCGCGACCTGAACGGCCGTGAGCGAGCCCTTGAATTTGTCCGCGGCGATGAGCACGCGCGCGGCCTCAGTTACTGCTCCGTCCGTCACCTTGCTATCCCTTGCTATCGAACAGTGCAGTCGCGCCGCCATGAGCTTATCCGGAGGATCCTCCTATGCCCATGAGTGGCATGGGCCACACCCGGCGCGCCATGCGCTTAAAGAGGGATATTCGCCTGCATAGTGTGGCCGCATGAGCGCCGAATCACTGGAACAGCCACGTCCGGACACCCCGGGAGGCAGCCCCGGCAGTCCCGTGGAAGGCGCCCCCGACCGCACCATCGTCACCGTCGGCGTGATCGCCGTACTGGCCGTCGTCGCCTGGGCGGCCCTCGCCGGAGACTTCTTCGACGCCGTGTCGAGCACGGCGCTGACCTGGGTCCTGGACAACTTCGCCTGGCTGTTCGTGATCGCCGCCGACGTCTTCCTCGTCATGTGCGTGGTCCTCGCGGTCAGCCGCTTCGGCCGGATCCGGCTCGGCGCGGACGACTCCGAGCCCGAGTTCACCAACCTCTCGTGGATCGCGATGATGTTCAGCGCCGGCATGGGCATCGGCCTGATGTTCTACGGGGTGGGGGAGCCGCTCACCCACTACCTGGCCCCGCCGCCCGCCTCCGGAGCGGCTCCCGGTACGGGCGCGGCCGCCCTCGTGGCCATGGAGTACTCCTTCTTCCACTGGACCCTCACCCCGTGGGCCATCTACGGCATCGCCGGTCTCGCCCTCGCCTACGCCACCTTCCGCAAGGGCCGCGGCAACCGCCTCAGCTCCGCCTTCGTCCCCCTGATCGGCCGGGAGCGGGCCGACGGCGCACCCGGCAAGGCCATCGACCTGCTCGCCGTCTTCGCGACCGTCTTCGGCACCGCCACCAGCCTCGGCCTCGGCGCCCTCCAGGTCTCCGAGGGCCTCAGCCTCACCACCGGGATCGAGGACTCCACCACCGTCGAGCTGGTCATCATCTGCTCGCTCTCGGCGGCCTTTGTGGTCTCCGCCTTCTCCGGCCTGCACAGGGGCGTGAAATGGCTGAGCACCAGCAACATCGTGCTCGCCACCGTCCTGATGCTCTTCGTCTTCCTGCTCGGGCCCACCGTCTACATCCTCGACGTCATCCCCTCCAGCGTCGGCGGCTACCTGAGCGAGCTGGTGCCCATGGCCACCCGTACCGGTGCCTTCACCGACAGCGCCTGGCTCGGCGCCTGGACGATCTTCTACTGGGCGTGGTGGCTGTCCTGGGCGCCCTTCGTCGGCACCTTCATCGCCCGCATCTCACGGGGCCGCACCATCCGCGAGTTCCTCATCGGAGTGCTGCTCGTGCCCAGCGGGGCCACCGTCATCTGGTTCTGTGTCATGGGCGGCACCGCCATCCGCTTCGACTCCACCGGCGCCGTCGACTTCGCGTCCGAGCTCAAGGAGGGCACCGAGGCCTCGCTCTTCGCGATGCTGGACGAACTGCCGCTGTCCACGCTCACCTCGTGGCTCGCCATGGTCCTCGTCATGACCTACTTCGTGACCAGCGCCGACTCCGCCTCGCTCGTCATGGGCTCCCTCACCAGCCGCGGCTCCCTCCACCCGCCCACCTGGCTCGTCGTCACCTGGGGCGTGCTGATGGCCTCCGTGGCCGCGGTGCTGCTCCTCGCCGGCGGCCTGAAGTCCCTGCAGACCGCCACCATCCTGGTCGCGCTGCCCTTCGTCGTCGTCATGCTGCTGCTCTGCTGGGCCCTGTTCAAAGAGCTCCGCGAGGACCCCGGCGCGGGTCCCGCCCGCCACCATCCGCTGCACGGCATCCGGGACGCGGTCCGGGCCATGGTCGGCGATGCCGTCAGCGAGCAGGGGAGCGGCGGACACCGCCACCACTTCCACCTGCGCCGCGCCGCGCAGTCCAGGGGAGGGGGTCCGGAGGACGGCCCCGGTGCGGGACCGGGGCCGGGAGTCTGACGGGCGGCCCCTCGGTAGGGTGGCCGGGTGACCACCACGGATGACTTCGCCACGTACATCGCGAGCCTGCCCCGGGTGCTGGCCGGCGCGGCCGCCCTCTACCGGGACGCCGAGGGCCGGGTCCTGATCGTCGAGCCCAACTACCGCGAGGGCTGGGCCCTGCCGGGCGGCACCGTCGAGTCGGACCAGGGCGAGTCGCCGCGCACCGCCGCCCGCCGGGAGAGCGCCGAGGAGATCGGCATCGACGTCCCGCTCGGCCGCCTGCTCGCCGTGGACTGGACGCTCGGCCCCGACCGCCCGCCGCTCGTCGCCTACCTCTACGACGGGGGAGTGCTCGACGAGGCCCAGCTCGCCTCGATCAGGCTCCAGGAGGAGGAACTGCTCTCGTGGCGGCTGGTCGACCCCGCCGAACTCACCGCCTACCTGCCCGGATCGCTGGGACGGCGCGCCGAAGAGGCCTGCCGGGTCCTCCGGTCGGGCGAGGGCACCGCGGAACTGGAGAACGGCAGGCCCCCGGCCACCCCCTGAACGCCCGGCTCACTTCGACCAGGACAGAATCAAAAGATGATCACGATGTACGCCTGGCCCAGCACGGCCGACGGGCCGGACGCCCTGCCCATGGTCCATTTCACGACGGACGAGCAGGCCGGCGGCGAGGTCACCCCCGAGGGGACGCCGGTGTGGCTCTTCGACACCGCGATACGCGAGGGCGGTTGGTCCCTGTTCGCCGACTTCGAGGGCTGGTCCGCACCCGCCTCCGAGTGGCGGGCCCTCTACCGCCGTGAGGACGACTTCCTCGCCGTCACCGGTCCCGGCGCCTGCGCAGGCTGGTACGAGGGAACGCTCGGCGCCGACGCCGACTGGGTGGCGGCGGCCGCCACCCAGCAGAGCGTGGTGCTGCTCGCCGCCCCCGTGCAGCACCCCTCGCTCTTCGGCTACGCCGTGGAGGCCGGCGCCGCCTTCGCACTGCTCGTCCCCCTCCTGGTGGTCTGACCCCGGGTCAGGCCAGCAGCTTGGCCTTGGCGCGGTCGAACTCCTCCTGGGTGATGTCGCCCTTGTCCTTGAGGGCGGAGAGCTTGTGCAGTTCGTCCGCCGAACCGCCGCCGGGGGCCGCCGCCTGCTGGACGTAGCTCTTGAAGGCCGCCTCGTTCTCCTGCATCTGCTTCATCTCCCGCTCGGTCATGCTCTTCCCGCGGGCGATGAGGTACACGAACACGCCGAGGAAGGGCAGGATCAGGACGAAGATCAGCCATCCCGCCTTGCCCCAGCCGCCCAGCGTGTGGTCACGGAAGATGTCCGTGATGATCTTGAAGAGCAGGAAGAACCACATGATCCAGAGGAACAGCCACAGCATCGTCCAGAAGAGGTTCAGAAGCGGATAGTCGTCCATGCCCGGCTCCGATCGTGTAGCGGTACCTCTTTCATACAGGTGCTCCTGTATGTCCGCATTCGGAGCGGTAAGTTATCGACTCCTTGGAGTGACTTCGGCCCCGCCGCCGCTGGGGCGACCCCGTCGGCGGGCACCCGGGTGCTTGCCTGGGGTCCCGGGCCGCACGCCGTGGCCGCAGCAGACCCTCAGGAGCACCCACACATGGCCGCACCCCAGGAACCGGACGGCGCGAAGGTCGAAGCCTTCATGGAAAAGGCGCTCGGCGACCTGAGCGGGGCCATGGCCACCGCCCTGTGCGCCCTCGGCGACCGGCTCGGCCTGTTCCAGGACCTCGCCGCCCACGGCCCGGCCCGCAGCCAGGACCTGGCGGACCGACTGGACCTGCGCGAACGCTACGTCCGCGAGTGGCTGCGCGGCCTCACGGCCGTCGGCTACCTCACCGAGCCGGAACCGGGCACCTTCGCGCTGCCCCCCGAGCACGTCCCCGCACTGGCCGACGAATCGGGACCGATGTTCCTGGGCGGCGTCCACCAGATGCTCCCCGGCCTGTGGCAGCCCTACGAACAACTCGTGGAAGCCTTCCGGACGGGCGGCGGCGTGCCCCAGACCGCCTACCCGCCCTCCGTGTGGGACGGAATGAGCCGCTTCTCCGGCAGCTGGTTCGAGAGCGTCATGATCGACGACTGGCTCTCCACCTTCCCGCACGTCGTGGGGAAGCTCGAACGCGGCAGCCACGTCGCCGACGTCGGCTGCGGCGCGGGCCGCGCCCTGACCGTCCTCGCCAAGGCGTTCCCGCGCTCCCGGTTCACGGGCTTCGACGTCTTCCCGGCACAGGTCGAACGCGCCCGCGCCAACGCCGACCGGGCGGGGGTCGCCGACCGGGTCTCCTTCCGCGTCCTCGACGTCGCACAGGGCCTGCCCGGCCGGTACGACATCGTCACCACCTTCGACGTCATCCACGACGCGGCGGACCCGCGGGGTCTGCTCGCCGCCATCAGGGCCGCCGTCAAGGACAACGGCGACTACCTCATGCTCGAAGTCAACTCCCGGGACCGCCCCGAGGACAACGTCGGCCCCGTCGCCTCACTCCTGTACGGATTCAGCGTCTTCTACTGCATGACCACGTCCCTGGCCGGCGACGGAGCCGCCCTCGGCACCTGCGGCCTGCCCGAGGAGACCGTCCGCGCCCTCTGCGCCGAAGCCGGCTTCACGGAGGTCACCCGTTCCCCCGCCGAAGACCCCTTCAACGTCCTCTACGACGTCAGGCCCTGACCGGCCTCGAAGGCCAGCAGCCGCACCTTGCGCTCCACCCCGCCGCCGTAGCCGGTCATGCTGCCCGAAGCACCGATCACCCGGTGGCACGGCACGATGATGCCGACCGGGTTCTTCCCGTTCGCCAGACCCACCGCGCGCGAGGCGTTGGGCTTGCCCAGCCTCGCCGCGAGCTCCCCGTACGACCACGTCTCGCCGTACGGGATCCGTACGAGCTGGTCCCAGACGCTGCGCTGGAACTCCGTGCCCTCAAGCCGCAGGGGGAGGTCGAAGGCGGTCAGCTCACCGGCGAAGTAGGCGGTCAGCTGGCGCACCACTTCCGGGAAGGGATCCTCCGTGGCGGCCACCCGCTGCCCGAAGGACTCCTCGGCCGGCCGGTGGCGCTGCCCGGTCATGTACAGGCCACCGAGGACGCCGTCCACGGCGACCAGCGTGAGCGGACCGTACGGGCTGTCGACGACGGTGTGCTGCTTGACGTTCATGTCGGCTCCTCAGGCGGGCAGGTGGTTGATGGGGTGGGAGTCCGTGGCCCACAGGTACTGGACGGCGTACGCGCGCCACGGCCGCCAGCCGGCAGCCCGCGCCGCCAGCGCGGAGGGGGTGGACGGCAGACCGAGCCCCCGCGCCGCGCGCCGGACACCCAGATCGGACGGCAGGAACGCGTCCGGGTCGCCCAGCGCCCGCATCGCGATCACCTCCGTCGTCCACGGACCGAAACCGGGCAGTGCCGCGAGCTGCGCCCGGGCCGCGTCCCAGTCGCTGTCGAAGCCGAGCGGCAGCGAACCGTCGGCCAGCGCCGAGACCAGGGTGGTGAGCGTGGCCCGCCGACTGCGCGGCAGGGCCAGCGACTCGGGGTCGAGCCCGGCCAGGGCCTGCGGGGAGGGGAAGAGGTGGGTCAGCCCGCCCGTCGGGTCCTCGACGCGCTCGCCGTACGCCGTGACCAGCCGGGCGGCGTGCGTGCGGGCCGCCGCCGTGGACACCTGCTGGCCCAGCACGGCCCGTACGGCGAACTCCGCCGCGTCGACCGTACGGGGAACCCTGCGGCCGGGAGCCTTGTCCACCAGCGGCGCCAGCAGGGGATCGGAGCGCAGCTGCTCGTCGACGGCCTCGGGGTCGGCGTCGAGGTCGAGCATCCAGCGGCAGCGGCTGATGGCGATGGTCAGGTCGCGCAGGTCGGTGAGGGCGAGTCGGCAGCCGATGTGGTCGGGCTGCGGGGTGAGGGCGACGACGCCGGTGCCGTGGGGGAGGCGCAGGGTGCGGCGGTAGGCGCCGTCGCGCCACTCCTCGACCCCGGGGACCGCCGTCGCGGCGAGGTGCCCGAAGAGGTTGTCGGGGTTCAGGGGTGTGCGGAACGGCAGCCGCAGACTGATCGTCCCCGGGATCCGGGGCGGGGCGTCCTTCTTCCGTCCGGCCTTCACGGACCGCTCCCGCAGCTCGCTGGGGGAGAGGGCGAAGACCTCGCGGACGGTGTCGTTGAAGGTCCGGATGGAGGAGAAGCCGGCCGCGAAGGCGACGTCGCCCATCGGCAGCTCGGAGGTCTCGATGAGCAGCCGGGCCGTCTGCGCGCGCTGGGCCCTGGCCAGGGCGAGGGGTCCCGCGCCGAGCTCGGCGCCCAGCTGGCGCTCCACCTGGCGGGTGGAGTAGCCGAGGCGGGCGGCCAGGCCCGGGACGCCCTCGCGGTCGACGACCCCGTCCTGGATGAGGCGCATCGCCCGGGCGACGGCGTCGGCGCGGGCGTTCCACTCGGGGGAACCGGGGCTGGTGTCGGGCCGGCACCGCTTGCACGCGCGGAACCCGGCCTGCTGGCAGGCGGCGGCACTGGGCAGGAAGGTCATGTTCTCGACCTTCGGCGGCACGGCGGGGCAACTGGGGCGGCAGTAGATCCGGGTGGTCAGGACGGCGGTGAAGAACCAGCCGTCGAAGCGGGCGTCCTTCGACTGCACGGCCCTTACGCAACGCTCTGTGTCGGTGTGCATGGCTCCAGGATCCGGGGCGTGATCTCCGGCGGCTGGCGGTTTTCCGACATCAAGGCTAACTCTGGCCGGCGGCGGGGCGGGGGCTCGGCGGGGTCGGGCGGGGCCGGTGGTGGGGGCGGGGCCGTGGCCGGCGGCGGGGCGGGGACCGTCCGGGGTAGGCATGATTTATGGCCCCTGGACCAGTTCGGAAAGGGCCCGGAGGTGAGGGCCACAAATCACGTTTTACACCCCGGACGGCCCCCACCCCACCACCGCCCCCGGCCCCACCCCCGCCGCCCCCGGACACGCCGCCCCCGGACACGCGAGGAGGCCCCGGATGCCGATGGCATCCGGGGCCTCCTCGAACCTGCCGAGCTAGCGCAGCGACGTCGCTCGGGCCTCGCGGCGGTTGTGGCGGAAGGTGTTGGCCCTCCGCGTCGTCGCGAACAGCGGAATGGTCGCCGCCATCGCGATCTGCAGGGCGCAGCCGGTCTGGAGCAGCAGCTGACCACCCGGGGCGTCGAACGCCCAGGCCGCCAGGAGCCCCATCGCGCTGATGATCCAGGAGAGCATCGCCACCGCGAGGACACCCCGCGGCTTGGGGTACTCGACCCGGCTCACCATCAGCCAGGCCACCCCGATGATCGCCAGCAGCGTCGGGATGAACGGCAGCTCCAGCAGGACGATCGAGACGACCGTCAGCGCGCCGAACGGGCTCGGCATGCCCTGGAACATGCCGTCCTTCATCGTCACGCAGCTGAATCTCGCGAGCCGGAGCACCACGGCGAGCAGCACCACGATCGCGGCCAGTGCCGACATCTTCTGGTCCGCGTCGACGGCGACCATGCCGTAGACGAGGACGAAGTAGGCCGGGGCCAGGCCGAAGCTGATCAGGTCGGACAGGTTGTCCAGCTCGGCACCCATCGGCGAGCTGCGCAGCTTGCGGGCCACGATGCCGTCGAAGAGGTCGAAGACCGCGGCGAGCAGCATCAGTATCACGGCCGTGGCGGCGCTGTTGCGGGCCATGCCCGTCTCGCCGCTCCCCGTGAGGTGCGGGATGAGGATTCCGGTGGTGGTGAAGTACACCGCCATGAATCCGCACGTGGCGTTGCCGAGGGTGAGGGTGTCCGCTATCGACAGCCGCAGCGAGAGCGGCATGTCGTCCTCGGCGGACTCCTCCTCGGTGGACTCGGGCACCCAGCCGGTGGCCGGAGTCTCAGGGTCAGTCACGGTCAATTCGTGTCACCCCCGCGGTGGTGGCCTGACCGACCTCGACCGCGACCTCGACGCCCTCCGGGAGGTAGATGTCGACGCGGGAGCCGAAGCGGATCAGACCGATGCGTTCGCCCTGCTCCACCTTGGTGCCGGCCGGCAGGTACGGGACGATGCGCCGGGCGACGGCACCGGCGATCTGCACCATCTCGATGTCGCCGAGCTCGGTGTCGAAGTGCCAGACAACGCGCTCGTTGTTCTCGCTCTCCTTGTTGAAGGCCGGGACGAATCCGCCGGGGATGTGCTCCACGGACGTCACCGTGCCCGCG
Source organism: Streptomyces sp. NPDC090021 (assembly GCF_044748225.1). NCBI lineage: Bacteria > Bacillati > Actinomycetota > Actinomycetes > Kitasatosporales > Streptomycetaceae > Streptomyces > Streptomyces sp. NPDC090021. The sequence goes on from NZ_JBIVFO010000021.1 coordinate 126,801, forward strand.
AGGGGCGCGCGGTTGACGTGGACGTTGAGCGGGCTCATGAAGATCGCGACCCGGGTCCGTCCGTCCTTCCACGGCATGATGCTCTGCACCACACCGTCGGCGGGCGAGATCACACGGCCCTGAGCGATCTCGCGCTCGGGGTCGCGGAAGAACCACAGCATGCCCGCGGCGAGCGCGGTTGCGGGCACGGCCGCGGCGGCCCAGCGTCCGGACTTGCGGGCCCGGGTGAGGCTGAGCGCCGCCGTGGCGACGGTCGGCAGAAGCCACGGCGATGCTCCGCGGGCGAGACGTACACCGAGTCGGCTGTCGCGGGGTGCAGAGGTTTGGCTGTGGGGCATGGATGACCTTCGTAGCGGGTGATTGCCGCGCCGCAAACAGGGGGACGGGACGGCGGCTTTACTGGAATGCTATCGGTTGCGCGCAACAACTGGGCAAGCCAGAAGCCGAGTCGATGGCCGTCGGCCAGTGACTGGTAGTGACCTTGTTGCGACGGACCCGGGGAGGATCCGCCGCAAAAGGGACTTTCAGCCCTGGAGTCGGTACTCCTCAAGCAGGCGTCGCCCGATGATCATTTTCTGGATCTCGGCGGTACCTTCACCGATGAGCAGCATCGGAGCCTCGCGGTAGAGGCGCTCGATCTCGTACTCCTTCGAGAATCCGTATCCACCGTGGATGCGGAAGGCGTCCTCGACCACCTCCTTGCAGTACTCGGAGGCGAGGTACTTCGCCATCCCTGCTTCGAGGTCGTTTCGTTCCCCGGAGTCCTTTTTGCGTGCTGCGTTCACCATCATCGCATGAGCGGCTTCGACCTTGGTAGCCATCTCGGCCAGCTTGAACTGGATGGCCTGGTGTTCGGCGATCGCCTTGCCGAAAGTGTGACGTTGCTGGGCATAGGAGACACCCAGCTCGAAAGCACGCTGCGCGACGCCGCAGCCACGCGCCGCCACGTTGACCCGGCCGACCTCGACGCCGTCCATCATTTGGTAAAACCCTCGGCCGGTCTGGCCGCCGAGGACGCGATTGGCCGGAATGCGCAGTCCGTCCATGATGAGCTCGGTCGTGTCGACGCCCTTGTAGCCCATCTTGTCGATCTTGCCGGGGATGGTCAGGCCGGGGCGGACCTCACCGAAGCCGGGCTCCTTCTCGACGAGGAAGGTCGTCATCGACTTGTGGGGCGCCGTGCCCTCGGGGTGTCCTTCGTCACTTCGGACGAGAACGGCCACCAGGGTGGAGCTGCCGCCGTTCGTCAGCCACATCTTCTGGCCGTTCAGGACGTACTCGTCGCCGTCCTTCACCGCCTTGGACGTGATGGCCGACACGTCGGAGCCGAGCGCCGGCTCCGACATCGAGAACGCGCCGCGCACCTCGCCCAGCGCCATGCGCGGGAGGAAGTGGTCCTTCTGCTCCTGCGTGCCGTGCTGCTTGAGCATGTACGCCACGATGAAGTGCGTGTTGATGATGCCCGAGACGGACATCCAGCCCCGCGCGATCTCCTCGACGCACAGGGCGTACGTGAGGAGCGACTCACCCAGGCCGCCGTACTCCTCCGGGATCATCAGCCCGAAGAGGCCGAGCTCCTTGAGGCCGTCGACGATCGCTTGCGGGTACTCGTCGCGGTGCTCCAGCTCGGTGGCGACCGGGATGATCTCCTTGTCGACGAACTCGCGGACGGTCTTGAGGATCTCCCGCTGGACGTCGGTCAGCCCGGCGGTCTGGGCGAGTCGGGCCATGGCTACTTCTCCTGGGTCTTCAGCTGGGGGCGGCCGGGCTGCTCGCCGCCGCGCTCCTTGATGTACGTCTCGGTCGGGACCATCACCTTGCGCCGGAAGACGCAGACGAGGGTGCCGTCCTGCTTGTAGCCCTTGGTCTCGACGTAGACGATGCCGCGGTCGTTCTTCGACTTCGACGGGGTCTTGTCGAGGACCGTGGTCTCGCCGTAGATCGTGTCGCCGTGGAAGGTCGGCGCCACGTGCCGCAGGGACTCGATCTCCAGGTTGGCGATGGCCTTCCCGGAGACGTCCGGCACGGACATGCCGAGCAGCAGCGAGTAGATGTAGTTGCCCACGACCACGTTCTTGCCGAAGTCGGTGGTGTTCTCGGCGTAGTTCGTGTCCATGTGGAGCGGGTGGTGGTTCATGGTCAGGAGGCAGAAGAGGTGGTCGTCGTACTCCGTGACCGTCTTCCCGGGCCAGTGCTTGTAGACCGCCCCGACCTCGAACTCCTCGTACGTGCGTCCGAACTGCATGGGTCTCAGGCCTCCGCCGTCTTCTCGGTCGAGGGGTGTTCGAACTTGGTGGTGCGCTGCATGCCGGCGGCGCGGCCCTTGCCCGCGATGACCAGGGCCATCTTGCGGCTGGCCTCGTCGATCATCTCGTCGCCGAGCATCGCGGAGCCCTTCTTGCCGCCGGCCTCCGAGGTGCACCAGTCGTACGCGTCGAGGATCAGCTCGGCGTGGTCGTAGTCCTCCTGGGAGGGGGAGAAGACCTCGTTTGCCGCGTCGACCTGGCCGGGGTGCAGCACCCACTTGCCGTCGAAGCCCAGCGCCGCCGCCCGGCCGGCCACCTCGCGGTAGGCGTCCACGTCGCGGATCTGGAGGAAGGGGCCGTCGATGGCCTGGAGGTTGTGCGTACGGGCCGCCATCAGGATCCGCATCAGGATGTAGTGGTAGGCGTCCGCCGGGTAGCCGGGCGGCTGCATGCCCACGACCAGGGACTTCATGTTGATGGAGGCCATGAAGTCGGCCGGGCCGAAGATGATGGTCTCCAGCCGGGGCGAGGCGGCGGCGATCTCGTCGACGTTGACCAGGCCCTTGGCGTTCTCGATCTGCGCCTCGATGCCGATCTTGCCGACCTCGAAGCCCATGGTCTTCTCGATCTGGGTCAGCAGGAGGTCGAGGGCCACGACCTGCTGGGCGTCCTGCACCTTCGGCAGCATGATGCAGTCGAGGTTCTGGCCGGCGCCCTCGACGACGGTGATGACGTCGCGGTAGGTCCAGTGGGTGGTCCAGTCGTTGACGCGCACCACGCGGGTCTTGCCGGTCCAGTCGCCGTTGTTCAGCGCGTCCACGATGGTGTGGCGGGCGCCTTCCTTGGCGAGCGGGGCGCAGGCGTCCTCCAGGTCCAGGAAGACCTGGTCGGCCGGCAGGCCCTGGGCCTTCTCCAGGAACCGCGGGTTCGAGCCGGGCACCGCGAGGCAGGAGCGGCGCGGGCGAAGGCGGTTGACCGGGTGGACTGGCGTGGTCATGCGGGGACCTCCGTGCTTGCGATGATTGCGGCGTTGTCGAGTGGGTCGAGCTTGTTGGCCTTGCGGATCTCGTCGACGATACGGCCGATGATCTCCGTGATGCCGAAGTCCTTCGGCGTGAAGACCGCGGCGACCCCCGCGGCCCTGAGCGCGACGGCGTCGGCGTTCGGAATGATGCCTCCGACGATGACGGGGATGTCACCCGCCCCCGCCGTGCGCAGCCGCTCCAGGACGTCCGGGACCAGGGCGCTGTGCGATCCGGACAGGATGGACAGTCCCACGCAGTGCACGTCCTCGGCCAGCGCGGCGGAGGAGATCTCCTCGGGCGTCAGCCTGATGCCCTGGTAGACCACCTCGAAGCCGGCGTCGCGGGCGCGGACGGCGATCTGCTCGGCGCCGTTGGAGTGCCCGTCCAGGCCGGGCTTGCCCACCAGCAGGCGCAGCCGGCCGGAGCCGAGCTCGTCGGCGGTGCGGGTGACCTTCTCGCGGACCTCGTGCATCGGGGTGCCCGGTTCGGCGGCGACGGCGACGGGGGCCGAGGAGACCCCGGTCGGGGCGCGGAACTCGCCGAACACCTCGCGCAGGGCGCCCGCCCATTCGCCGGTGGTGACACCGGCCCGGGCGCACTCCAGGGTGGCCTCCATCAGGTTCTCGGTGCCCGCCGCGGCCTCCTTCAGGCGCTCCAGCGCCTGCTGGGTGGTGGGGAAGACGAACGGGTCGCCGTTGCCCTGGCGGTCCGAGGACTCCTGGCGCTCGGAGCGCCAGCGGCCGATGCGCTCCACGGTGAACGCCTCCGTCGCCGGGTCGACCGTCATGATCGCGCCGTCCAGGTCGGCCGTGAGCGGGTTCTCCTCGGTCTGCTCGAAGCAGTTGACACCGACGATCTTGTCCTCGCCGGCCTCGATTCGCGCCCGCCGTTCGGCGTGCGAGGAGACCAGCTCGCCCTTCAGGTAGCCGGACTCGACGGCGGCCATGGCGCCGCCCATCTCCTGGATCCGGTCGATCTCGGCCAGGCAGTCGGCGACCAGGGAGTCGACTTTGGCCTCGATGACGTGGGATCCGGCGAAGATGTCGTCGTACTCCAGCAGGTCGCTCTCGTGGGCGAGGACCTGCTGGATGCGCAGCGACCACTGCTGGTCCCAGGGCCGGGGCAGGCCCAGCGCCTCGTTCCAGGCGGGCAGCTGCACCGCGCGGGCGCGGGCGTCCTTGGAGAGGGTGACCGCGAGCATCTCCAGCACGATGCGCTGGACGTTGTTCTCCGGCTGCGCCTCGGTGAGTCCCAGGGAGTTGACCTGGACGCCGTAACGGAAGCGGCGCTGCTTCGCGTTCTCGATGCCGTAGCGCTCCTTGGTGACCTTGTCCCAGATACGGCCGAAGGCACGCATCTTGCACATCTCCTCGATGAAGCGGACGCCCGCGTTCACGAAGAAGGAGATACGGGCGACCACCTCGCCGAAGCGCTCCTCGGGAACCTGCCCCGAGTCGCGCACCGAGTCCAGGACGGCGATCGCCGTGGACATCGCGTACGAGATCTCCTGGACCGGGGTGGCCCCGGCCTCCTGCAGGTGGTAGCTGCAGATGTTGATCGGGTTCCACTTCGGGATGTGGTTGACCGTGTACGCGATCATGTCGGTCGTCAGCCGCAGGGACGGCCCCGGCGGGAAGACGTGCGTCCCGCGCGAGAGGTACTCCTTGACGATGTCGTTCTGGGTGGTGCCCTGGAGCTGGGAGATGTCCGCGCCCTGCTCCTCGGCGGCCACCTGGTAGAGCGCCAGCAGCCACATGGCGGTGGCGTTGATCGTCATCGAGGTGTTCATCTGCTCCAGGGGTATGTCCTGGAACAGCCGCCGCATGTCGCCCAGATGGGAGACCGGGACCCCGACCCGGCCCACCTCGCCGCGGGCGAGGATGTGGTCGGGGTCGTAGCCGGTCTGTGTCGGCAGGTCGAACGCGACCGACAGGCCGGTCTGGCCCTTGGCGAGGTTGCGGCGGTACAGCTCGTTGGACGCCTCGGCCGTGGAGTGGCCGGCGTACGTCCGCATGAGCCACGGACGGTCCTTCTGGCGCTCTGTCATCTCAGGCTGTCCCTTAGGCCTTTGAACGGACTCAGACGTTGCGGAAGCGGTTGATGGCGTCGAGGTGCTGGGCGCGCATCTCGTGGTCGCGGACGCCCAGGCCCTCCTCGGGGGCGAGCGCGAGGACGCCGACCTTGCCCTGGTGGAGGTTGCGGTGGACGTCGTAGGCGGCCT
>NZ_JBIVFO010000022.1:0-126520 GCF_044748225.1 Streptomyces sp. NPDC090021
GGCGGCCCCGGGGGGGGGGGGGGGGCCCCCCCGGGGGGGGGGGGGCGCCCGCGGGGGGGGGGGGGCCCCCCCGGGGCCCCCCCCCCCCCGGTTCCCCCTCATCTCGACCGGAGCACCCCGACGATGCGCACAAGAACCGCTCTCTCCGCCACCCTGGCCGCACTCGGTCTCATGTTCCTGCTCCCCGCTGCGGCCCAGGCCCACGGAGACACCCTGAAGGTGGTGGTGACCGGACAACGCGCCGGCCACGTCACCACCGACATCACCTGGGAGAACGACGGGGACGCCGTCGACGAGACCGTGGCCGCCACCGTGAACGCGGTCAGCGTCGACGGCTCCCGCACGATGGGTCCCTGGCGCCTGGTCCGCGACACTGCGGCCGCGCCCGCCGGCTGGACCACCGCCGAGGTCCTGCCGCCCGGTACGTGGAAGGTCAGCGTCGAGGTGGGGTTCCCCGCACTCGGGAAGGGTGAACTGGAGGTCGGTGTACCCGTGGTGGACCCGGCCCCGGCCACCGGTGGGGGGACCACCGGCGGTGGTGCCACCTCCGCCACCGGCGGCACTCCGGCTGTCTCGGCCCCCACTCCCGACGCCGCCTCCGGGTCCGGTTCCACCGCGGCGACGACCGCGGACGCCGCGTCCCCCGCTCCGGCGCCCTCCGCGGCGCAGGCGGTGGCCGGCTCCGACGGCGACGCCGTCTGGTGGACCACGGCAGGTGTCGCGGTGACCGCGCTGGCCGGAGCGGGCGTGGGCCTGCTGCTGCGCCGGCGCCGGATGCGCGGCGCGTGCCGCACGTCGTAGCCGGTCGGCTGCGGATCGGGCCGGGCTCGCGCAGCCCGGCCCGGTCCGCGTGCAACGGCTACCGGTCGGCGGCTTCACGGCCCGCCGCCGCCACGGCCAGGGCGAGCCGGTCCGCTGCGTGCGGGGCGAGTCCGGGGAACAGGTCCGGCTCCATGAGCCGGCTCCGGTTGCATGAGCACCGGTTCCCCCGCTCCGCCCGCCGCCAGGTCCACCCGGGCGAACGGCGGTTCGCCCGGGGCCGGAACCGCCGCGAGCGAGCGCCGCTGCGCCCGTGCGGCTCTCCCCGTCCTCTCGCCCCCGGCCGCTGCTTCCTGTGGCCCGTGCCGGGAACCCCGGCGGCGGATCACGCGTCGTAGCGGGCGACGTCGTGCCCATCGGGCGCGAGGGAACGGTCCGGGACGGATGGGCGGGGCAGTGGCGAGGCGGACGGGCGGCGGGACGGCCCAGGGTGGGGCCGGCGGTGCGGGCGGCGGTGCGGTCGCCGCCGTGCGCGGCGCGGGCCGGTGGCGTGCGGCGACCGGGGCTGCTCGCGGGCGCGTCCTCGCCGCGCTCGCTCTGCTGACCGCCGCCGCGTCGGCGTTCCACTCCGCCGTGCCCAACGGGGTGGGCCGCCTCGGAAGCCTGCTGGAGGCGTTCCTGCCCTGGCTCGGCCTGGTGATCCCGGTGCTGTTCGTGGCGGCGCTGGTACGCAGGTCGGCCGTCGCCCTGGTGGCCCTGCTGCTGCCCGTGCTCACCTGGGTGTGGCTCTTCGGCGGTCTGCTCCTTCCCGAGGAGCGCGGTCCCCACCACCTCACGGTCGTCCAGCACAACGTCAGTGACGAGAACCCGGATCCGGCGGGCACCGCGGCCGCCCTGGCGGGGGCCGCGCCGGAGCTCATCGCCCTGGAGGAACTGACGCCCTCGGCGCTGCCCGTCTATGCGGCGGCCCTGGCGTCGAGGTATCCGTACCACGCGGTCGAGGGCACGGTCGGTCTCTGGTCGACGTACCCGCTGACGGGCGTACGGCGGCTGGACATCAAGCCCGCGGGCATCGGGGAGGGCTGGAGCCGCGGTCTGCGGGCCGGGGTGGCGACCCCTCAGGGCGAGATCGCCGCGTATGTCGCCCACCTGCCCTCGGTACGCATCCGGCCGTCCGGGTTCGCCTCGCAGCTGCGGGACGAGAGCGCGCTGCTGCTGGGCGCGGCCGTCGCCGCCGAGCCGGTGGACCGGGTGGTCCTGCTCGGAGACCTCAACGGCACCGTGGACGACCGCGGGCTCGCTCCCCTGACCTCGCGGCTGGAGGCTCCCCGGCGGGGGTTCGCCCTCAGCTGGCCCGCGTCGTTCCCGGTGTCCCGGATTGACCAGGTCCTGGTGCGTTCGGCGAGCGTCGGCGGGATCCGCACGCTGCCCGCCACGGGCAGCGACCACCTGCCGGTGGCCGCCCGCATCACCTGGGATCCCGCGGCCGGCTCATAGCCGGATCGCGATCTTGCCGCGTACCCGGCCGCTCCTCAGGTGGCGGATGGCATCGGGCACTTCGGCCAGTGGGTAGGTCCGGTCCACGACCATCGTGTCAATGTTTCTTTACTTCGCCGCCGGTGCGGGATCGGCGGGCCCGGGTCCGTCGAGGAGCTCGGGCCCGTTGTTGCGCACGCTGTTGACCGCGGTCGACACGGCACGGACGTCCAGCCGGCCGCCCCCGGGCGCCGCGAGCAGGGCGCGCAGCTCGTCCGCGTCCTGGTGGGACGGGTCGAGCCAGGCCTCGTAGTCGGCCGGAGCCAGCGCGAGCGGCATGCGGGGGTGGACGCGGCCGGCCGCGTCGCTCGCCTCGGTGGTGATGATCGTGCAGGTCGCCCACCACGCCGCCGGATCGTCGTCGTCGGCTACGCCGGGGTCGCGCCAGAACTCGTAGAGCCCGGCCATCGCCATCACCGCGCCGTCCTCGGGCCGAATGAAGTACGGCTGCTTGTGGGCCTTCACGCCGGCGGAGGCCGGGACGGCCTGCCACTCGTAGAACCCGTCCGCCGGCAGCAGGCAGCGACGCCTGGCGAAAGCGCGCCGGTACGCGGGCTTCTCGTGCACCGTCTCCACCCGCGCATTGATCATCTTCGCGCCGCCGGACGGGCTCTTCGACCACGACGGCACCAGACCCCAGCGCAGGGGCCGCAGCCTGCGCTCCAGCAGCCCGCTCTCCCGGTCGGCGCGCTCCAGCACCGCCCAGACCGCGTCCGTGGGGGCGACGTTCCAGCTGGGCTCCAGCACGTGCCCGGGATCCGGGGGAGCCGTCCGGAAGAGGCCGGAGAGGTCCTCGGGACCACGGGTGGAGACGTAACGGCCGCACATGCCCTCCACCCTGCCACCTGCCCGCGTCTTCGGCCGGTTGCTCCGCGAACCGGGGCCGGGCGGGTGGCGGAACGGAGGCTGCGCGGGTGGCGGAACGGGGGCTACGCGGGTGGCGGAGCGCAATCGTCCGGCCGCTGTATCCGGTGGACACGCAGGGCGAGGTGGAGCTCCAGGGCCCGTTCCGGTCGCTGCCAGTCACGGCCCAGCAGCCGGCCTGTCCGGTCCAGGCGCTGCACCACGGTGTTGACGTGCACGTGGAGGGCCTCGGCGGCCCTGGCCTGGCTCGCGCCCCAGCCCGCAGGTCGACGGCGTATGTGGTGGGACATCACATTCAGGCACCCCCTGGTGTACCTGACCACCACACCGCCACGTCGGACACCCCGAAGGCTCCCGGAACACCCCGCCGACACCTGCCGCACACGCGTGGACAGCGCGTTGTGCACCGGGACGAGCACCTGGGCGACGCCGGCTACCCGGTTCGGTGTCCCGCCCAGGCGGCCGCCTTCCGCAGTACCGGGACGCGACCGCGGTCCGGCACCGTCCACAGGGTCTGCCCGTGGAGGCCCCAGCGTTCGAGCAGGGCGTTCGCGGCCTGGAAGCCGGTCGTGGCCGCCCGTTCCATCAGCGCGACGGGAAGGTCGGTACGCACGACGTCGCCGGCGACGACCAGCCCGGGGTCGGTGGTACGGACGGCGGGACGGTCGCGGTACCCGCCCACGGCGAACAGCGGGCAGTCCTCACGCCATTCGTGGCGGACGTCGACGACCTCGGCGTCACGGGTTTCCGGGTACACGCGGCGGAGCTGGTCGAGGAGTTGCTGCTCCTGGTGGCTCTGCGGAACGGACCGGTCGGCGGCGTAGGCGTGGAGTTCCACGACGGATCCTCCGCTGCGTGCCGCCCACTGGGCGGCCTCGTCTTCCCAGCGGTCCAGCACGCTGATGTTGTCGAGGCCGCCGAAGCCGCTGGTGCCCAGGAAGCCGGGGCGGTCGCGGGCGACGGGCCGGTCGAGCCAGAGTCGGGTGACGAGGAAGGGCGGAGCCGTGCGCAGGCGCGCCACGCGCTCCCGCCATGCCCGGTCGCCCAGCCTGTCCGACCGGGCGACCAGCGACCGCAGGCCCCTGGCGTCCAGGGCGAGAACCACGGCGTCGTACCGGAGCGTCGCGTCGGCCCCGGTCACCTCGAACGCGCCGGAAGGGGTGGGTCCGACGTGGTCGACGGCGCTGGCGGTGCGTACCTCGGCCCCGTGCCGAGACAGGTACGCGGCCAGGGGGGCCCACAGGGCGGCCGGGTAGGGCGAGCGGGGCACGTCGAACAGCAGGCCTTCGGCGGAGCCCAGGAAGTAGATGTGGAACATGAGCGCCATCTCGGCTGCGGAGAGCTGCCGCGGGTCGGCGAAGAAGCTCCGGGAGAAGACCTCGAAGGCAAGGTGTCGAGCCTGTTCCGGAAAGCCGATGGCCTCAAGGAAGTCGTGGGCGCTGGTGCCGTCGAGCCGGTGGTACACCTCGGGAACGCGGACGTCGAGCAGCGGCAGGGCCGGGACCGGATTCATGGCGCGCAGGTCCCGCAGGCGGAAGGTGGGGCTGAGCGTGACGAAGCCCAGTGCGCTCCACGGTGGGGTGCGTGGCACGTGCCGGAAGCTGTCGCGGAGGCCGCCCGCGTGTACCAGCGGGTAGTCGGGGAGTCCGGTGAGGTGGGCCAGGGCGGGGTCGGTTCGGCGCAGCAGGCCCCGCAGGTTGTAGTACTGCCGGAAGAAGGCGTGGAAGCCGCGGCTCATCGTCACGGTGCTGCCGTCGCGAAGGCGGGTCGGCCATCCGCCCGCGCGGCCGCCGAGGTAGGGCTCGCGCTCGTACAGCGTCACCTTCACGCCCCGTTCGGCGAGCGCGGTGGCGGCGGCCAGGCCGGCGATCCCGCCGCCGATCACGGCTGCGGTGTGGCGGCCCCGTGCGTGGCGGGCGCCTGGACGGGCGGGCAGGATGCGTGCTCGCCGGTCTCTGCCCCGTCGGGCCGCGGTCCGCCGGTGCGTGGGGGCGCTCATCGGGGGCCTTCCGGGCGGGCGGCAACGAAGGTGTGGGTGATGCCTGTCTGCCAGCCCGGCAGGGGCAGGGCTCGGACTCGGTCGAAGCCGGCGTCGCGCATGCGGGTGGCGAACCGGTCGGTGGGGTCGAAGTGGACGACGCTGCCCCACAGGTGGCGGTAGAGGGGTCCGTCCCCCAGCAGGGTGGCGGCGGGCTGCACGATGCCGCGGCACACCAGCGTCCACACGGCGCGGTCGGTGCGCCGTCCGCTGAGGCTGTATTCGTGTGCGGCGAGCCGGCCGCCCGGCCTCAGCATGCTGCGGACGGTGTGGAGGACGGCGTCGGGATCGGTGAGGTTGCGGAAGAGGTAGGCGGCGAAGACGGCGTCGAACGGTCCGCGGACGCCCGCGTCCGTCAGGTGCTCGGCCGGTGCATGGATGAAGTGCACCTCGCCCGCCCACGGTTTGGCGGCAGCCCTCGCCAGCATGCCGGCGGACGCGTCGACGGCCGTGATGTGTGCGGCCGGGAGGACGGACCGGATCGCTGCCGTCGAGGCACCGGTGCCGCAGCCGAGGTCCAGGACCCGCAGCCCCTCCCCCGGTGCGGCCAGGCCGAGGCGGCGCACCGAGCGCCGGAGGTGCGCGTGGTAGCCGGGGTTCGCGGCGACCAGGGCGTCGTAGGTGCGGGAGGCGTGGTCGAAGGCGGCGGCGAGGTCGTCGTCGCGCAGCAGTGTCATACGGTCTCCAGAGTCCGGTGGTGGCCCGGTCGAGGGTCAGGGGAAGGGACGGCGCGGCAGGCGGGGCAGCTCGACGGCGGTGCGCAGCATGGGGCCGACCGGGGCGTGGCGGCCGACGGCCAGGTCCTCTAGCAGGTTCGTGCGCCCGTCGAGGAAGCGCAGGAGCCGGGTCGGCGGAACACGGGCGAAGAGTCGGCAGAACAGGTCCGGGCCGTCGACCCGGCCGCTGTCCAGGGCCCGTAGCAACACCGCGTCCATGGTGCGGGCCCGCACGGAGTGGGCTGCCGGGGGAACCGGATCGCGGCCCTGTCGCAGCGCGGCGGCGACCGCCCGGGTCTGGCGCTGGAGTCCGGCGAAGGTGTAGCCGGTGGACGGGCGGGTCGCGCCGCCGGCGGCACCGATGCGGAACACCGACGCTCCCGTGCGTCGCGGGATGGGGGCGTCCGTCATGGGGATCAGGCCCGTCTCGGTGGCGAGGACCTCCAGGTCGCCGAGGGCGAGGACGTCGGCGGCATAGTGCTGTAGCGCCGCCTCGTAGCCGCTGTTCGTCAGGGCGTCGCGGGAGAACTCGGTGTACTCGACGAGTGCTTCGTGCGGGCCGGTGGGCAGGACGTAGCCGAAGGAGAGCCCGTCGGCGGGCTGTGGTGTGCGGAAGTCCATCAGTTCCGCGGCGCCGGGGTCGAAGACGGGCCGGGCCGTCCGGAGGAACCAGCCGTGGAAGTGCTGCAGCAGGGTGGTTCGGGCAGCCGGGAGGCTGCCCGGAGGACGTGAGTCGAACACCCAGCGGGCCCCGAGGACATCGCGGCTGCCGTCGGGCCGGGTCATCAGCACCCGCGTGCCGGACGGGGCCTCCTCCACGGATTCCACGGTCGCTTCCAGGCGCCGGACGTTGGGGCTGAGGGCGAGGTGCCGCGTGACCAGCGACTCGAAGTCGTCGGAGCGGATCATCTTGTACCGCAGCGGTGCGATGTTCACGTCGATCGGGGCTCCGGCGGGTGGCCGTACCCGCAGGTGGAGCCATTGCGATCGCACCGCGGCATCGAAGCGGCCGCGGCCGGGCTCCCAGAAGCACCAGGTGCGCGGGGCCGGTCGCAGCGGACCCGGTGGGGCGTCGACGAGGACGACGGACGGGGCCGCGGCGCCGTGTCCGTTCAGCCGGTGGGCCAGGGACAAGCCGGCGGCGCCCGCCCCGATGACCGCCACGTCCGCCTTCAGCACGGCTGCTGCCTCCATCCCGGGTCGGCGTTCACGCGGGGGTTTCCCGCCGCGGCGGGGAATCGGATGCGCTCTCGTGCCGGGTTCACCTGGTCAGGTGCATCCGCCCGATGGCATTCCCGCGCGTTCGGGTATCCGGCCCGCACCGCATCCGTATCACGGGAAGGAACCGAAGACACACGCGCCGAGCCATCGACACCACGGCGGTCGAGAACCACGACGAGAGGAACCCGGATGCGTCGCACCCAGGCGAAGGACCAGCCCGCGGCCGCACCGCCGCCCCTCCCCCGCCTGGTGGCCCTCTCGGGGTCCGCCCAGCGGCGCCGTCGGTCCGGCCGGGCGACGGTCGACGCCGCGGACGCTGTGGACTCCGTGGACTCCGTGGACGGCGCGCAGCCCCGGGACGGCGCCGCGTCGGCGGTGGACCTCGCGGCCGTGGACGCGGACGTGCCCTCCGCGATCGGCTACGCGCTGGAGCGGGTACTCGCCGACCGGCTCACCCGGGCCGGTGTGCTGGACGCCGAGTTCGCCGGGGAACTGGCCGAGCGCGTCGCACGCTTCACCCGGGAGGGCGGCAAGCGCACCCGCTCGCAGTTCGTCTGGTGGTCGATGCGCGCCTGTGGCGGGGGCGACGAGCCGACGGCCTCGGCCGCCCTGCGCATCGGTGCGGCGCTCGAACTGCTCCAGACCTGTGCCCTGGTCCACGACGACGTGATGGACGGTTCGGCGCTTCGGCGCGGCCGTCCAGCCCTGCACACCGACGTGCGGGACAGCTGCGGCGCAGGGGCATCGCCGGCTCGCGCCGCCCGGTTCGGCGAGGCGGTCGCGGTCCTGGCCGGGGACCTGGCCCTCGTATGGGCGGACGACACCGTGGCGGAGACAGCCCTCGACCCATGGACGGCGACCACCGTGCGCGAGGTCTGGAGCGACATGCGTACCGAGATGGTGGCAGGTCAGTTCCTCGACCTCCAGGGCCAGCTGACCAGGTCCCGTTCCACGGAGCAGGCGCTGCGCGCCGCCCACCTCAAGAGCGCCCTGTACTCGGTCGAGCGGCCCTTGGCACTGGGTGCGGCGGTGGCGGGCGCGGACGCCCGGACCACACGGGCGCTGTGCTCGGCCGGTCGCTGCGTGGGCATGGCCTTCCAGTTGCGCGACGACCTCGAAGACGTCTTCGGCGACCCGCGGCACACCGGCAAGAGCTGCGGAGGGGACATCCGGGAGGGAAAGCCGACCTACCTGGCCGCGCTGGCGGTCGCACGCGCCGGGGCCGCCGCGGACCAGCCGGCCCTGGAGGTGCTGGAACGGGCCCTCGGGAACGAGGGCCTTTCCCGCGACGGCCTCGACGAGGTGCGGGAGGCACTGGTTCGGACGGGCGCACGGGCGGCGGTCGAGGCGAAGATCGAACGCCTGTCGGCCCGGGCGATGCGACACTTCGACGGCGCCCTGCTGGACCCGGACGCCGCGGAACGTCTGCGCGGGCTGCTGACCGCGCTGACTTCTCGCCCCGCCGAGGACCCGCCCGCCCGCTCACGTACCGCGTCCGCTGACACCACGGCCGGCTCCGGCGCGTCAGGAGCCGGGCGATGACCCGTACCGTGAGCGGTCGCACGGACCACGTGGTGATCGTCGGTGCGGGCCTGGCCGGCCTGTCCGCGGCTCTGCACCTGCTGGGCGCCGGACGCCGGGTCACCGTGGTCGAACGGGACGCGACGCCCGGCGGGCGGGCAGGGCGCCTTCTGCGCGGCGGATACCGGATCGACACCGGCCCGACCGTGCTGACCATGCCCGACCTCGCCGATGAAGCCTTCGCGGCGGTCGGCGACAGCCTGCACCGACGGGTGGAGCTGATCCCGCTGCACCCGGCCTACCGGGCGTCCTTCGCCGACGGCAGCACCCTGGACGTGCACACCGACGGCGAAGCGATGGCCGCAGCGGTCGAACGGTTCGCCGGAGCCGGTGAGGCGGCGGGCTACCGGCGGCTGCGCGCCTGGCTGGAGCAGCTCTACCGGGTACAGATGCGCCGCTTCATCGACGCGAACTTCGACTCGCCGCTGGACCTGCTGACCGGTGACCTCGCCCGGCTGGCGGCGCTCGGCGGTTTCGGGCGCCTGGACCGGCGCATCGCCGGCTTCCTGAAAGACGAGCGGCTGCAGCGGGTCTTCTCCTTCCAGGCCCTGTACGCGGGCGTGCCGCCGGCCCGAGCCCTCGCCGCCTACGCCGTCATCGCCTACATGGACACGGTGGCCGGGGTGTACTTCCCGCGCGGCGGCATGCACGCCCTGCCGCAGGCCATGGCGGACGCCGCCCGCGACGCGGGCGCCGAGCTGCGGTCGGGCGAGCCGGTGACCGGTCTGGAACGCTCCGGCGCGCGGATCACCGCCGTCGTCACCGCGAAGGACCGCATCCCCTGCGACGCGGTCGTCCTCACCCCGGACCTGCCCGTCAGCTACCGACTCCTCGGCCACCGGCCGCGCAGGCCGGTGAGGTTGCGGTACTCCCCCTCCGCGGTCGTGCTGCACGCGGGCACGGACCGCACCTGGCCGCAACTGGCCCACCACACGATCTCGTTCGGTGCCGCCTGGCGGAACACGTTCGACGAACTCACCCGGCAGGGACGGCTGATGAGTGATCCGTCCCTCCTCATCACCCGGCCCACGGCCACCGACCCCTCCCTCGCGCCACCGGGCCGACATCTGCACTACATCCTCGCCCCCTGCCCCAACACCGAGATCGGCCCAACAGGAACCGCCTGGGCCGAGCTCGGCCCCCGCTACCGCGACACCCTGCTGCGCGAGCTGGAACAGCGCGGCCTCGACGGCATCGAGGCCGCCATCGAGGACGAATGCCTCGTCACCCCGGCCGACTGGGCCGGCCAGGGGCATACGGCGGGCACCCCCTTCTCCGCCGCCCACACCTTCCTGCAGACAGGGCCGTTCCGGCCGCGCAACCTGATCCGCGGTACGGCGAACGCCGTCCTGGCCGGCTGCGGCACCACCCCAGGCGTGGGCGTGCCCACCGCCCTGGTGTCGGGGAAGCTGGCGGCGGCCCGGATCACCGGCGGCTCCCGCCGCGCCTCCGCGCGCTCCACCGGGGCCACCCGATGACGCGGCGCGAACTCGACGCGGCCGGCATCACCGATCCGGCGCTGCGCGCGGCCTACCGCCGCTGCCGCGACCTGAATGCCGCGCACGGAAAGACGTACTTCCTGGCCACCCGGCTCCTCCCCGTCGAGCGCCGGCCCGCCGTGCACGCCCTGTACGGGTTCGCCAGGTGGGCCGACGACATCGTCGACGTGACGGCTCCCGGCACGGACGACGGCCTGCGTCGTGCGCGGCTGGCGGCGCTGCAACGGCAGCTGGACGACGGGCTGCGCCGGGGTGAGGGCGGCGAACCGGTGGTGACGGCCCTGGCCGACACCGCTCGCCGGTACTGCATCGATCACCGTCTCTTCCAGGACTTCATGACCGCCATGCGGTCCGACCTGCTGGTGACGGCGTACCCCAGCTACGCCGAACTGTGCGGCTACATGCACGGTTCGGCAGCCGTGATCGGCCTGCAGATGCTGCCGGTGCTGGGCACGGTGGTGCCGAGGGAGGAGGCCGCGCCGCACGCGGCGGCCCTCGGGGTCGCCTTCCAGCTCACCAACTTCCTGCGGGACGTCGGCGAGGACCTCGACCGCGGGCGGGTGTACCTGCCGGAGGACCTGCTGGCCGGGCACGGCGTCGAGCGGGAGCTGCTGCACTGGTGCCGGAACACGGGCCGCCAGGACCGCCGCGTGCTGGCCGCCCTGAGGGAGTTCGAGACGCTCACCCGCGGCGTCTACCAGGAGGCACGGCCTGGTCTGGCCATGCTCGACCCGGCGTCGCGGCCGTGCATCCGCACCGCGTACGTCCTGTACGGCAGCATCCTGGACGCCGTCGCGCGCGACGGGCATGCCGTGTTGCACCGGCGCGCCGTGGTGTCGCGCCGCAGGCGTGCGGCGGTCGCGACGGGTGCGCTGGTCCGGGTGGCGGCGATCAGGCTGCGCCGCCGCCGGCACCCCGCGCCCGCCACATCGCCGCAGCCGCCGCCCGCCGACCCGGCCCGGCCGGTTCCCGAGGAGGTCGTATGAATCCCGAACGGTCGGCACGGCGTAGGCGTCTGCCCCTTTCGCTGCGCCGCCGGCCCGTCCCGTGGGACCGGCAGCAGCCGACCTGGCGCGACGCCAGGCCCGGCCTGATCGCAGAGGCGCTGAAACGGGCGCAGGCCCGGCCGTCCGGTAACTGGTACGTCGTGGGTGCGTCCTCAGCGCTGGGCGACGGCCGCCCCGTGGCCCGCACCATTGCCGGCCATGAGGTCGTACTGTGGCGCGGTGCCGGCGGCCGCCTCCACGCCGGACCCGGAGTCTGCCCCCACCTCGGAGCGCCGTTGGCCGACAGCCCGGTCCGGTGCGGAACCCTGGTGTGCCATTGGCACGGCCTCGCCCTCGACGGCACCTCGTTCGCGGGCTGGGAGCCGTTGCCGGCCTTCGACGACGGCATCCTGCTGTGGGTGCGGCTCGACGGGTCAGGAGGGGAGGAGCCCCTGGACGCCCCCGTCGTACCGGCCCGGCCGGCTCTCACTCGCGGGGTGACCGCGGTGTACGAGGGCACCGGACGTTGCGAGCCCGAGGACGTCGTGGCCAATCGGCTGGATCCGTGGCACGGGGCCTGGTTCCACCCCTACTCCTTCGTCGACCTCACGGTCGTCGGCCGGCCCGACGGTACCGGCACCGAGGACTGCTTCACCGTCGATGTCTCCTTCAAGGTCGCCGGGCGCCTGGTCGTACCGGTGCAGGCCGTCTTCACCGCTCCCGAGCCACGGACTGTCGTCATGCACATCACCGAGGGGGAAGGCGCGGGCTCGGTGGTGGAGACGCACGCGACGCCCCTCGGCCCGGACGAGCGAGGTCGTCCGCGCACGGCAGTGACCGAGGCCGTGGTGGCCGCGTCCGACAGGCCGGGGTTCGCGTTCGCCCGCTGGGCCGCACCGGTCCTCCGTCCGATGATGCGTACCGCAGCGGCCCGACTGTGGCGGGACGACCTGGCCTATGCCGAGCGCCGCTGGCACCTGCGCTCCACGGGCCGGTTCCCGGGATGAGCGCAACGGCTGCAGCAGCTCGCGGCCGATGCAGGTCGGGGGTGCGGACCGGGGCCGGCGCCGGCCGACGTTCACGTCGTGGCACCCGGCCGCCGCCGGCGGTACGTCGGCTCGCCGGGCGGGTTCCCCGTCGGCGGCCCGGGGGCCGGGCGCGGGTTCTCCGGCGGCGACGGGAGCCGTCGGCCCCGTCGGCGTCACCGAGGGCGCGGGTACCGGCTCGCGTGGGAATCCGCCCTGCCTGCGCCGCCGGCGCCGGAGGGGTCATGGGCACGGCGTGGCGGGGTCGGAGCGCTCGCGTGCTGGGTCATGATCGGCTGTGTGAAGACCTCCGGACGTCTGACCGCCTTCGCCCTCGCGGGCCTGCTCGCCGCTCTCCCCGCATGCTCGGAGTCCGGCGGCCGCGGCAGCAGCGGGGCGAGGGCCGGCTCCGGCGCGGAAGCGAGGGCGGGCGCTCCCGGAGGCGGGGGCAGCGCCCGGACGGAGGCGTCCGGCACGGTGTTCCGGGGCGGGCGCCCCGGTGCCGCAGGCGCCGGAGACCCCTACTTCCCCCAGCTCGGCAACGGCGGCTACGACGTCACGCACTACGCCCTGGCCCTGGACTACGACCCCGGCAGCGGCCGTCTCAAGGGCACCGCGGAGATCACGGCGAAGGCCACCGCGGACCTCAGCGCCTTCAATCTCGACCTCCTCGGCATGGAGGTGCTGGGTGCCACGGTCGACGGCGGCACGGCGCAGGTCCGCCAGGACGGACAGGAGCTGACCCTGCAGCCGCGCCATCACCTCAGGAAGGGCGCCGCCTTCCGCAGCGTCGTGCGCTACACCGGCACGCCGGAGTCGATCACCCATGACCACGGGTGGCGCGAGGGCTGGTTGAGGACGGCCAACGGAGCGGTCGCGTTCGGCGAGCCGACGGGCTCGATGTCCTGGTTCCCCGGCAGTCATCACCCCTCGGACAAGGCCTCCTACGACATCACCGTCACCGTTCCGAAGGGGGTGCAGGCGATCTCCAACGGGCAGCTGCGCGCCCGGCGCAGCAGCGGCGACCGCACCACCTTCCACTGGCACCAGGCCGAGCCCATGGCCAGCCATGTGGCGACGGTGGCCATCGGCAGCTACGACATCAGGACCTCCCGGACCCGATCGGGCGTCCCGGTCGTGTCGGCGATCGACACGACCGCGGACATGGACGAGGAGGACGCAGCGGTCCTCGCCCGGTTCCCCGAGATCATGGAGTGGGCCGAGGAGAGGTTCGGCCCCTACCCCTTCAGCGCCGCCGGGCTGATCGTCGATCAGGCGGCCGACGTGCCCTACGCCCTGGAGACCCAGACCAGGCCGACCGTCCCGGCCGGCATCTTCCACACCATCAACGTGGTGCACGAACTGTCCCACCAGTGGTTCGGCAACTCCGTCACCCCGCGGACCTGGCGGGACATGTGGCTCAACGAGGGTTTCGCGACCTACGCGGAATGGCTCTGGACCGAGGACCACGACGGGGCCAGCGCCCAGGACCACTTCGACCGGAACCACGCCAAGGCCGCGGACGACGACGAGTGGGACTTCCCGCCCGCCGATCCGCCGAGCGCTGCGGACATCTCCGGCCAGCCGGTGTACGTGCGCGGCGCGATGGTGATCCACAAGATCCGCCAGGCCCTGGGCGACGAGGCCTTCCGCTCCCTGGTGCGGGGCTGGACCCTGCGCCACCGGCACGGCCACGCCTCCACGGACGACTTCACCGCGTACGTCGAGGCGAGGGCCGGCCGGGACCTCGACTCGATCTGGGACTCGTGGCTCCACGGGCACGGCAAGCCCGCGTGACGGGGTGGACGCGGTGTCAGGTCCTGATGCGCCGGCGCGCGGTCCCGACGAGGTTCATGTACTTGTCCCAGTCCCACACGGTCCCGGGGTCGTCGTGCGTGGACAGCGGGACCTCGACGTGGCCCAGGATGTGGTCCCGGTCGACCGGCACGTCGTACTTCGCGCAGATCGTGGCCGTGAGGACAGCGGACGCCTCGTACATCCCGTCGGTGTAAACGGGCTGATCGGTCCAGCCTTCGTGCTCGATGCCGATGCTCCGGTAGTTGTACCAGACGCTGCCCGAGTGCCAGGCCACGTCGCGCTCGCGCACGCACTGGGCGATCCGCGTGCCGGTTGCGCTGATCATGTAGTGCGCGGACACCCTCTCGGCGTCGTCCTTGAACCTGGCGAACATGACCGGCAGGGTGTCCGTCGTCAGGTGGATGACGACGTATTCGATGGGGTACGCCTCGGGGCGGTCGGAGGCCGTGTAGTTGGACTCGGACGCTTCGACCCAGACGGCAGGGGCGTAGTCCACCGAGGGATCCGTTCGCGGTGCCGCAGGCGGCCCTGCGGCGACGGCAGCCTTGCGCCCGGGGCGCGGCAGCGCAGGTTCCGCCCCCTCCTCGGGTCTGATCAGCTGGGGCAGCCCGACCGCGGCCAGAGCCGTACCCGCCGTGCCGGCGGCACCCCACAGCAGCCGTCGACGACTCAGCGGGCTGTCTTCCATGGCCACTCCTCGTCAGGTCGAGCAGGCAGGCAGAGGACGACGCGCCGCGCATCCCGCAATGACGATGCGGGGGCGGCACGTCCCGTAGCCTGATGCTTCACCAGTGCCCACACCGCGGCAACCGGTCCTCCACCACTCGGCGCACGCCCTCGCGCTGACCGGCCGCGTCCCCGCCGGAGCGCGCTACTCCACTCGCCCGGTACCCAGGGGTCCGCGCTCGCCGAATCGACCGGCCGGTCCCTGACCGCGACGTTCCCGGGCAGCGCCTCCTCCCCGACGACGCGGAAACACGCGACGGGAAATTGACGCGGCAACCACTGTGCACCTCCCCCGAGTCCGGCTGGGCGCGTCACGCAGGCCCTGCGCCCATACTGAAAACGAGGGGAGGACGAGGAGGGACGGGAGGGACGGGGAGGGACCGACATCTGAAGACGAAGGCTGCCGCCGAGGAGGCGAGCCGAAATGACAGTGGAGCAGTTGTCACCCGTTGACAAGGGTTTCCTGGAGCAGATGGAGGATGCCAGTCGGCGCTACGCGAGCCGTACCGGGGAACGTGGCGGCCGTATGGCGGCGCTCCAGCAGCAGGGCATCCTGTACACCGACACCCCGGATCGGGTCAACAGCAGGCTGAAGCGGCTGGGCGTCGACTGGGCGATGGCCACGGCGATCGAGCGGACACCGGCGACCGCCACGACCGGGACCAGCCTGGATCTGGACCGCGGACTGGTCGGCACCGACCTGTTGACGCTTGAACGGTTCATGGGCCGCAACGATCTCATCGGAATCGACTACCTCGAAGGCGGCTTCCTCGCCGCCCGCTCGATCGGCCGGATAACCGTCCGAAGTCCCGGATCGTCCCACCACGGAACCGGTTTCCTGGTGGCCCCCTCCCTGCTGATGACGAACCATCACGTACTGGGCTCCGCCCAGGAGGCGGCTGCCGGAGTGATCGAGTTCAACTTCCAGGCGGGCCTGGACGGGCAGCCGCTCGTTCCGGTCGAGTTCACGCTCGATCCGTACCGCTTCTTCGTCACCCACCGTGATCTCGATTTCACCGTGGTGGCGGTCTCCGACCGCTCCCGGGACGGTCAGCCGCTGGCGGCTTTCGGCAGGCTGCCGCTCAAGGAGGCGCAGGGCAAGGCCGTCATCGGGGAACTCGTCAACATCATCCAGCACCCCAACGGCGAGCCCAAGCAGCTCGCCCTCCGGGACAACCGGATCGTGGACGTGCTGGACGACTTCGTGCACTACTCGGCCGACACGGCGCGCGGCTCCTCTGGGGCTCCGGTGTTCAACGACCAGTGGGAGGTCGTGGCCCTGCACCACGCCGGTGCTCCCCGCAGGGACCGCGACGGCAACGTGCTGGCCGTCGACGGAACCCGCTGGAATCCGAGCATGGGTGAACACCGCGTGGACTGGGTGGCCAATGAGGGCGTGCGGGTCAGCCGCATCCTCGGCGCGATCCAGCAGTTCCCTCTGTCCGGCACCGCCGCGGCGCTCCGCGCGGAACTGTTCGCGTCCGGTTCCTCCCTGCATGCCGTGGACGTCTCACCTCCGACGGTCCCGGCAGTCCCGGCAGTCCCGACGGTCCTGGCTGGTCGGACGAACGGCGCCGCGCCGCAGAGCGTGACGAGGGACGGGAGCGCTGAGCAGCACACCACGACGGGATCGGTCAGCTGGAGCCTCCCCCTGCGCATCAGCATCAGCCTCGACGCGTACGCCGGGGCCGACGCCCTTCGGCCCCGGGCCGAATCGCCCGCCGCAGTACCCGTGCCGGCCGGAATCGGCCGTATCGACGGCCAGTCGCCCGCCGAGCGGGACCTGGCGGCCGCCATGGTCAACCTCGCGGCCTTCAGAGACCGCCCCTACTACGACGAGGCCGCGGACCTGATGGCACGCGACGCCTACTACGCGGGCATTCACCCCGGCGACCCCATCGGCCTGCGTCTCGCGCTCACCGAACGCCTGGAGTCCACCCACGAGCGCCGGCCCGCGTACAAACCGATGCGGCTGCTCTACCCATGGGTGGACCTGCACCCCGACGAGAAGCTGCACGGCATCTATTCGGGCAGGGGCTTCACTCCACAGGAACTCATGGAGGCGGACGCGGCGGTGGAGGCCGCCCGGACAGGACGCTGGCAGGAGTTCATGCTCCACGAGGGCTCACCCGGCCCGGATGCCGTCGAAGCCGAGCTGGATCTCCTGGAGGCTTCGCTGCCCTTCAACTGCGAACACGTCGTGCCGCAGTCCTGGTTCGCGAAGAAGGAGCCGATGCGCGGAGACCTGCACCATCTCTTCGCCTGCGAGTCGACGTGCAACAGCTTCCGGGGGAACATCCCCTACTTCGACTTCCCGGATTTCCAGGAGGCCGTGATGCACGACTGCGGGCGCCGGGACCCGGGGAAGTTCGAGCCCTCGGAGGGCAAGGGGCCGGTCGCCAGGGCGACGCTCTACTTCCTGCTCCGCTACCCCGGCAGGATCGGCGACGAGGCGCGCGAACTCCAGCGTTCCGGGCTCGAGATGCTGCTGACCTGGCACAGGGACCATTCGGTGGACGTCTACGAACAGCACCGCAACGCGGCGATAGCCGAGATGCAAGGCAACCGCAATCCGCTGATAGACCACCCGGAGTGGGCCGCGGAGATCGACTTCGCAGGTGCCTGGACCTGAGCCGACGATCCCGTCCGGTGCCGCCCTGCGCGGCCGGCGGTGCGGGGCACCGGGATGGTGGTGCCGCACACCGCGGGCCGTGGCGGTCAGCGGGTGGTGGTGGTCAGCGGGTGGTGTAGCCGCCGTTGAGGAAGAGGGTCTGGCCGTTGGCCCACAGCCGTCGGTGACCAGGTGGCGGACCCAGGGCACGAGGCCGCGGGGATCGCCTTCCTGCCCTGGCGTCCCGTCGGCGCGGCAACGCCGGGCAGGGCCGCGGAACTCGCCGCCGTCGCCGCCGAACCCGGTGCCACGACACCGCAGCTCCTCCTCGCCTGGCCGCTCACCCGCTCCCCCGTCATGGTGCCGATCCCCGGCACGGCCTCGCTCTCCCACCTCGCGGAGAACGTCGCCGCGGCCGGCCTCCGGCCGAGCCGGGCACAGCTCGACCGTCTCGAAGCCCTGGCCGCGCCCACGGTGGCGTCACGGTCCCGCCCTCCGGCCTGGATAGTCTGGCCCTGGGCCGGCCTTCGGGCGGGCGGCTCAGGGGAAGAATCGAGTGGGTGTGGGGGATCAGTTGACGCAGGTGCCGAGGATGCGGCTGGACGAACTGCTGGACGAGCTGCAGGTGCGCATCGACGAGGTGCGCGGCACCCGGGACCGGGTGCACAGCCTGCTGGAGGCCGTCGTGTCGGTCGGGCGGGAGCTGGATCTCGCCCAGGTGCTCCGGCGTATCGTGGAGGCGGCCGCACTGCTGGTGGACGCCGAGTACGGCGCCCTGGGCGTGATCGGCCCCGACGGGCGGACCCTCGCGCAGTTCCTGACCGTGGGGCTCAGCGACGAGGAGATCGCGGCCATCGGCCCGCTGCCGGCCGGCCACGGTCTGCTCGGCGAGGTCATCCACCATCCGGAGCCCCTGCGCCTGACCGACCTCGGGGCACATCCGTCCTCCCACGGTTTTCCGGCGCATCACCCGCCCATGCGCACGTTCCTCGGGGTGCCGATCCGGGTCCGCGACGAGGTGTTCGGAAACCTCTATCTGACCGACAAGCGGGGTGGTGTCGACTTCGACACCGAGGACGAGACGGTGATCTCCACCCTCTCGGTGGCAGCGGGTGTGGCAATCGACAACGCGCGGCTCTACGAGGGTTCGCAGCGGCAGCAGCGCTGGCTGCGTGCCAATGCGGAGATCACCGAAAGTCTGCTGTCCGGGAGTTCGCGCCCGGAGGTGCTGGAGCTGATCGCCCGCCGCGCCCAGGAGATCACCGCGGCACGGCTCGCGCACATCGCGGTCCCGGTGGACGGCGTCGACGGTCTGGTCGTCGAGTACGTGGCGGGCGCGGGCGGAGCCGCGTGGCAGGGCCTCGTCGTCCCCTTCGACGGCACGCTCTCCGGAGCCGCGCACCGGGCGGGCAGGCCGGTGACGGCCTTGCAGGTCTCGGACGACGGGCGCTGCGCGACCGGCGCTCCGGTGCGGGAACGGAACGGAGCCGGAGAGGACGGAGTCGGAAGGGACGGAGCGGGAGGGGACGGAGCCGGACGGGACGGAGCCGGACGGGATGTTACGGGACCGGCCGTGGCGGTGCCGCTGGGCACCGCGGGCGGCGGGGGCCGGGGCGTCCTGCTCCTCTCGCGGTCCGCGGGGGAGCCCGCGTTCGGTGAGGGCGAACTGGAGCCTCTCGTCGCCTTCGCGGGCCAGGCCGCCATCGCGCTGGAGCTGGCGGAGCGGCGTCGGGACGCCGAGCAGATAGCTCTGCTGGAGGAACGCGACAGGATCGCCCGCGACCTGCACGACCTGGCCATCCAGCGGCTCTTCGCCACCGGCATGACCCTGCAGAGCGCCGCCCGGCTCGTGGAGCACGAGGGTGCTGCCGAACGGGTCGGCCGGGCGGTCGACGACCTGGACGAGACCATCAAGATCATCCGATCGACGATCTTCGGCCTCCGCACCAAGGACCGCGAAAGCGGTCCCGGGCTGCGGGCACGCACCGCCCGGGCCGTCGGCTACGCCGCCACCGCCCTGGGCCACCCGCCGCGGCTGACCATGGAAGGGCTCCTGGACACCGGCGTCCCAGCGCAGATCGCCGACCACGTGGTCGCGGTGCTCGGGGAGCTCCTCAGCAACGCGGCCCGTCACGCGCGGGCGACCCGCGTCGACGTAAACCTCAGGGCCGTGGGGGGCGAGATCGCGCTGACCGTCTCGGACAACGGCACGGGCATTCCGGCGCAGGGGCGCAGGAGCGGTCTGCGCAACCTTGAGGAGCGGGCACAGGTCGTGGGCGGGAGCTTCAGCGTCGAGACTCCCGAGGAGGGCGGCAGCCGCCTCGTGTGGCGGGCCCCGCTCCCCCGCGACGGCTGAGGAAACCGGCAGGAGGGTCGCGCCGCGGCTGGCTGGCCCGCCGGCCGACCGGCCGACCGGCCGACCGGCTACGGTGCCGCCTCCAGCCGGAAACCCGTGACGAGATCCGGGCGGATCCGCAGCGTGCCGGTCATCGGCCGGCCCACCCAGGGGCGCAGCAGGTCCTCGTACCGGTCGGTCTCCTCGGCTTCGACCACCGCTCGCGCGTAGCCGGTGACGACGACGCTCCACCCGAGGTGGGTGTCGGGGTCGATGGCATCCGCTTCGTACGCCACCACCACGCCCGGGACGTCGGCGGGTGCCGCCAGCGAGGCCAGCGCTCCGCCCTCGTGGATCCGGATGATGATGTCCTCGCCCTCGACGAGGTGGTTCACCGGCCGGACGGCGGGCAGTGCGTGCTGCGTGAAGACGATGCGTCCCAGCGACACGGTGGCGAGGAGCCTCAGGGCCTCGGCCCTGTCCACCTCCCGCATTTGGCGGGCCGACATCGCGCCACCGGTCCGGCCTGCGGGCCGCCGTTCGCCTTCCTGATCCATGATCCGTACCTTCATCCGGCCCCACTCGGTCCTACGGTTTCCGACGTTCCAGCCTCCCTCCCGCTCCGCCGCCGCGAACAGGGCCGAACGGTCCCTTCCGTGCCCCGCACCGAGGCGTCCCCGCGCTCACGAGACGACGAACTTCAGTTCCCGGTCGGCGGCGAGCACGCGCATGGGTTTGATGACGCGGAGCGGTACGTCGCACAGGAGGAGCCGCGTGCCGGCCGCCCGGCAGTGGCGGTTGAAGCAGGTGAGGAGGTCTATGCCCGCGCTGTCGCAGAAGGAGAGGCCGCGCATGTCCAGGACGATGGTGCGGTGGCCGGATCCGGCGAGTTCGCGCAGGCGAGGCCCCACTTGTTCGGCCGTGTGGAAGTCCAGCTCTCCGGCCAGGGACATGCGCAGACCGTGGTCGTCCCGTGCCACGGTCCTCAGTTCGATCAAGGCGCTCGTCATGGCGTCCTCCCCGCTGCGTGCGGCTCTGTGGAGTCGCGCCGTTCCCCGTCCGCCCCCAGTCCATCCCCCGGCGAGGCCGCCGGAGAAGGCCCGGCCGTCCCTCCGGACAGGGCCGAAGGTCCCTCTTCGCAGGGGCCGACCGGTCCAGCCGCAGCGAGGCTCCCCGTCCGATCAGGGCCGATCGGCCCTGTCCGTTCGCCCCGCCCGGCGGGCAGGATGCCGTTGTTCGTGCGTCAAGGGACGAACCAAGGCGAAGGAGTTGCTTCATGACCGGCAGTAGTGCCCCCTCCCCCGCGGCGGAGCCCATCCGGGTCTTCCTGCTCGACGACCACGAGGTCGTGCGCCGGGGCGTGCACGACCTGTTGGACGCCGAGCCCGATCTGACCGTGATCGGGGAGGCGGGTACGGCGGAACAGGCACTGATCCGCATTCCTGCGCTGCGTCCCCAGGTCGCGGTCCTGGACGTGCGGCTCCAGGACGGCGACGGGGTGAGCGTGTGCCGTGAGCTGCGCTCCCGGATGCCCGAACTGGCCTGCCTGATGCTCACGTCGTTCGACGACGAGGAAGCGCTGCTGGACGCCGTGATGGCGGGGGCCTCCGGCTACGTCCTGAAGCAGATCACCGGCACCGACCTGGTGACCGCCGTACGGACGGTGGCCTCGGGCCAGTCGATGCTCGATGCCGGGGCCACCAGCCGGCTGATGGCCCGCATGCGGGGGGATGTGCCCCAGGAGGAGCAGGTCCCGGGGCTTCCCGGCTTCACCGATCGGGAGAAGGAGATCCTCCTCATGGTCAGCGAGGGGCTCACCAACCGGGAGATCGGCAAGCGGCTCTACCTGGCGGAGAAGACCGTCAAGAACAACATTTCGCGGCTGTTCGTCAAGCTCGGTGTGGAGCGGCGGGTCCAGGCCGCCGTGATCGCCAGCCACGCCCTGACCCCGCCCGGGGGCCGGCACCCGGCCCCCTCCCCGGCCCCCTCCCCGACCTCGTCCCGGGGATAGCGGCCGGTACGGAGGCCGCCGGCGGTTCAGTGGTGCGGTACCACGGCGACGGGGCAGGTCGAGTGGTGCAGCACCGCATGGGCCACCGATCCGGTACGCGGTCCCAGTGCCGACTCCCGGATCCGGCGGCCGACGACGAGCAGTCGAGCGTCCGACGCGGCGGACAGCAGCACATGCCCGGCGCTGCCCTGTTCCACCTGCGCGACGACCTCCACCTCGGGATACTTCGCCTTCCACGGCTCCAGCGACTCCTCCAGTGCGGCCTTCTCGAAGGGTTCCAGCCCGCCGAGCTGCTCGGCGATCCACATCGACCCGGGGCTGTAGGCGTAGACCGGGGGCAGGCTCCAGGCGCGGACCGCGCGCAGTGGTGCCCTGCGGGCCGCGGCCGCCTCGAAGGCGAAGCGCAGTACGTCGGCGCAGTCCTCCGCGCTGCCCTGCTGGCCGACGACCACCTCGCCCCCGGCGGCCGCCTCGCCCCCGGCGCCCCCGGGCGGAGTCATGCCGTCCCGTGCGCGCACGGAGACCACGGGGCACTCGGCGGAGGCGATCAGCTGCTGTCCGTAGGAGCCCAGCAGGAAGCCCGCGAGAGCGCTCTGCCCGCGCGTGCCGAGCACCAGCATCTCCGCGCCCTCGGCGGCGCGCAGCAGGGCCGGCACGGGGACGTCCGGCACCACTTCGGCGGTGAGGGAGAGCCGCGGGTGGCGTCGGGTGAGCTCCGCCCGCGTCTCGTCCAGGATCTCCTGGGCGCGGCGTGCCTCGACGTCGCGGTCCTGGACGACCGGGACGGCCAGCGGCTGCCACAGCCAGGCGTGGACCAGATGTACGTGCAGGTCGCGGCATACGGCTTCCTCTGCGGCCCAGTCGGCCGCGGCCCGGCTCTCGGGGGAGCCGTCCACGCCGACGACGAGGGTGCGCTTCACGATGCTGTCCTCCGTACTGATGCGCGAGGCATCGGGGTCGATGGCCGGAACGGGTGGCGCCGGCCGGGGGAAGGACCGGGCGCCACCGGGATTCACCTTCCCCGGGCCGGGCAGGTGCGCGAAAGGGCCGACCGTCCCTCCCTCAGGGCCGGTCCTCCCCTCCCGGGCGCACCCGGGCGGCGCGCACTGTGTCGGCATCGGCCCAGTCGACGCACGTCCCTCACCTTCGCCCGCTCGATCGCCCTCACCCTCTGGAGGGGACATGACCGCGCTGACCGCGCACTCCGTCTCGGAGCTGGACGCCCACTGGCGCGCCGCCAACTACCTGGCGGTGGGCCAGATCTACCTCATGGCCAATCCGCTGCTGACCGAGCCGCTGCGGCCGGAGCATGTCAAGCCGCGGCTGCTCGGCCACTGGGGCACTTCTCCGGGCCTGAACCTGGTGTACACCCACCTCAACCGCGTGATCAAGGAGCGTTCACCGGAGGCCCTGTGCGTCTGGGGTCCGGGGCACGGCGGCCCGGCGGTGCTGGCGAACTCCTGGCTGGAGGGGACGTACAGCGAGTGCTACCCGGAGGTGACGCGCGACGCGGGCGGCATGGCGGCGCTGTTCCGGCAGTTCTCCTTCCCCGGCGGCGTGCCGAGCCATGTGGCCCCGGAGACGCCCGGGTCCATCCACGAGGGCGGGGAACTCGGATACGCCCTCGCCCACGCCTACGGAGCGGCCTTCGACCATCCCGGCCTGCTGGTCGCCTGCGTCATCGGCGACGGCGAGGCGGAGACCGGGCCGCTGGCCGCGTCCTGGCACGCGAACAAGTTCCTCGACCCGGTCCACGACGGCGCGGTCCTGCCGATCCTGCACCTCAACGGATACAAGATCGCCAACCCGACGGTGCTGTCCCGGATCCCCGAGGCCGAGCTCGACGCGCTGCTGCGCGGCTACGGCCACGAGCCGCTGTACGTCACCGGCAGCGACCCCGCCCAGGTGCACCAGGCCATGGCACGCGCGATGGACCACGCGCTGGACCGCATCGCCGCCGTCCAGCGCGGGGCGCGGGCGGCGGGCGCCGGCTCCGGCGCCGGCCGGGAGTACCCCCGCTGGCCGATGATCGTGCTGCGCACGCCGAAGGGCTGGACGGGGCCCGCGAGCGTCGACGGCGACCCGGTCGAGGGCACGTGGCGTTCCCACCAGGTCCCGCTCGCCGGGGTGCGCGAGAATCCGGCGCACCTGAAGCAGCTGGAGGACTGGCTGCGTTCGTACCGGCCGGAGGAACTCTTCGGTGCCGATGGCCGCCCGGTGGCCCAGGTCCTGGCCTGTGTCCCGGAGGGCGACCGCCGGCTGGGCGCCGTGCCGTATGCGAACGGGGGCCGGCTGCTCCAGCCGCTCCCCCTGCCCGCGCTCGACGCGCACGCCGTCCCGGTCGACAAACCGGGGCGCACGCTGCACGAACCGACCCGCGTCCTCGGGCACTTCCTCGCGCAGGTCATGCGGGACACGGCCGGACGGAGGGACTTCCGGGTCGTCGGACCGGACGAGACCGCCTCCAACCGGCTGGACGACCTGTACGGGGCCACCGGCAAGGCCTGGCAGGGCATCACCGAAGCCACCGACCGGAACCTGTCACGCGACGGCAGGGTGATGGAGATCCTCTCCGAACACGTCTGCCAGGGCTGGCTGGAGGGCTACCTCCTCACCGGCCGCCACGGCCTGTTCTCCACCTACGAGGCCTTCGCGCACATCGTCGGCTCCATGGCCGGCCAGCACATCAAGTGGCTGAAGACCTCGCGTGAACTGTCCTGGCGCGAGCCGATCGCCTCGCTCAACTACCTGCTCACCTCGCACGTGTGGCGCCAGGACAACAACGGCTTCTCGCACCAGGACCCGGGCTTCGTCGACCACGTGCTCAACAAGAGCCCCGAGGTCGTCCGGGTCTATCTGCCGCCGGACGCCAACACCCTCCTCGCCGTGGCCGACCACGCCCTGCGCAGCCGCGACCGGGTGAACGTGGTCGTCGCCGGCAAGCAGCCCTGCTTCGACTGGCTCGGGGTCGATGAGGCGCGCGCACACGTGGCGCGCGGTGCCGGCACATGGCGATGGGCTGGGACCGACGACGGCTCCCGCGAGCCCGATGTCGTCCTCGCCTGCGCCGGCGACGTCCCCACCATGGAAGTGCTGGCCGCCGCGTCCCTGCTCCGCGAGCACCTCCCCTCGCTGGCCGTGCGTGTCGTCAACGTGGTCGACATCGCCCGCCTGATGCCTCAGGGGGAACACCCGCACGGCATGACGGACGACGAGTACGACGCCCTGTTCACGACGGACCGGCCGGTGATCTTCGCCTACCACGGCTACCCGTGGCTGGTGCACCGCCTCGCCTACCGCCGCAGCGGCCACGCCCGGCTGCACGTGCGCGGGTACAAGGAGTCCGGCACCACCACGACCCCGTTCGACATGGTGGTCCGCAACGACATGGACCGCTACCGCCTGGTCATGGACGTCATCGACCGCGTCCCCGGCCTGACGGGCCGTGCCGAGTGGCTGCGCCGGTCGATGGCCGACCAGCGCGTCCGCCACCACGCCTGGATCCGCGAACACGGCACGGACCTCCCCGAGGTCGCGAACTGGTCCTGGCCGTACTGATCAGGGGCCGCCTCCAGCACGCGACGGCACAGTCCGCTCGGCCGGACGGGCGGCGCTGTCACAGGTGCTCGAAGTAGCGGATCCACCACGTCACACGGCCCCCGTGCGGGCCGTAGCCGGCGTAGAGGGCCCCTTCGGGTTCGTCGGCGAGCCAGGTCACGCCGTCGTAGGGGCGGTGGAGCGGTCGCGCGGGGACCGGTGTGTAGCCGAGATCGGTGAGGGCGGCCTCGATCCGGCTCCGGTCCGCCGCGGTGAGCGCACCCTCCCGAACCGCATCGTCCAGATCCCCATGGCTGTCGGGCCGAGGGGTGGTCACCACCGCCAGGTCACCGAAGTTGCTGAGCCGCACGGCCACGGGCACACCGGCCCCGGTCGCTCGGCCGGGAGGCGGAGCAGGAAGGAGTAACTGGCGTCCTGGATCCCTTCGTCGAGTCCCCACGTGCTGCCGAAGTCGTGGGTCAGCCGGTCTCCCAGCCGCGTCGCCCGCGCCCTGGCCGCCTCGTAGTCGAACCCGTGGGGGTACTCCAGGTGGTCGGGTCCCGGCAGCCGGTCCAGAGCACGCAGCAGGGCCAGGGTCTCGGCGTCCTCGTCCATGAGGCGAGCCTACGCCGTCTGCATCGGCCACCGCGCCGGACGCCGCGGCGCCTGGCTGCCGCGGCGCCTGGCTGCCGTGCCACCTGGCTGCCGTACAGCCTGGCTGCCGTGCCCAGGACCGGCGCCTGCGTCCTGGGCACGGCAGTGGGGATCAGGCGAGTCCGAGGCTGATCTGGTCGTTGAAGACCGCCCAGC
Source organism: Streptomyces sp. NPDC090021 (assembly GCF_044748225.1). Lineage (NCBI taxonomy): Bacteria > Bacillati > Actinomycetota > Actinomycetes > Kitasatosporales > Streptomycetaceae > Streptomyces > Streptomyces sp. NPDC090021. The sequence goes on from NZ_JBIVFO010000022.1 coordinate 26,074, forward strand.
TCTGCCCGCGGTCGGCGCGGTCGCACGGCTTGGTGGACACGTTCGGGGTCTCCCAGGCATTGGCGAAGCAGTAGGCCGGGGCGAAGGCGAGGGAGATCTGCTGGCCGGAGACGTTCCAGTACTGCCCCTGGTCGTTGGGGTCGCACGGCTTCACCGAGACCTGCGCGGTGTTCCAGGTGTTGGCGAGGCAGTAGGCGCGCGCGTTGGTGAGGGAGATCTGCTGGCCGGAGACGGTCCAGTGCTGGCCCCGGTCCACGGCGTCACACGGCTTGGTCGAGATGCTCGGGGTCTCCCAGGCGTTCGCGAGACAGTACCGGCCGGGGACGCGCGCGCCCTGCTGGGTGGCGCTCGTCGCGCCTGCCTGACCGACCGGCAGGAGGGAGGCGGTCACGGCCAGCGCGGCGAGGGCGACGGTCTTGCGGAGGGCGATTCCCATGGTGCGGATTCCATTCTCGATGCGGGGATATTCGGCTCGAATGCGAGCGCAAGAGAATGAGTACCAGCATTCACAGGACCGTCGATAAAGTTCGACAACTCATTCACTCGGAACACGCAGTCACCGGAACATCCGATGATCTCCGAGAAACGATTCACCGTAGAACGCCACCTGTCGCACGCCTTTGGAGAATGGCCGAAACGAGATGGAGGACCGCCCGGGCGCGATCCACCCGACCCCGAGAGGCACCCGATTCACCACATTCACCACAGCGTCAAGCAATTGCCGAAACGTTCCTCACTCCCACCTCGGCATATCTCATTGAGACCGCATGGCGAGCGAAATCCAGCCGGAACGGCGATGCGGCGGATATCCGAATGCGATACCGCGGCCAGCGGAGGGCTGAGGGCGGAGGGCGGCCGGGCAAAAGCGTCGCCGCGCCCACGGCTCCACGGCCGGCCGGCGTACGCACGCCCTGGGCGACTTCGTTGACGACCTGCTCGGCTTCCCGCCGAGCCGCCCGCCCGCCTTCCCTGCTGATCCCGCGACATCCCACCGATGATTCCGCATCGCCTCGAAGGGCGGACTGCATCCTTCGGCCTACTGGCTTCTCGGACCTGCGGAGGACGACCTCAAGGCACCGCCACGAGAAGGTTGATGCGTGCGAACAACCATGGGATATACCGTCGAAAGCATCGGCTACGTCGTAGGAGCCCAGGGGGTTGTCAGCTTCGCGTCGCAGACCTTCTTCGGCACGGAGTGGGGCTGGCTGCACAAGGTCGTCGACCTTTCGTCCACCGCCTACCTCGGCATGGTCGTCCTGGGGTTGGCACTCGTCGCCGGCGGGGTCAAGACGCGCAAGGCGCACCAGCGCCGGCAGACCGCCTGACCGCCCCCGAGGCCGCTGGCGAGTTGGCGGAAATCGTCGGCAGCGCCGGCCCTTGATGCCGAGGGACGAGCGGCGAGGCGTTGAGCACCCGGCACACGCCGACCCCTCTGCCGCAGTAGTCGTGGAATCGAACCAGGTCGGCTGCGGTGCCTCCCGACGTGGTGAACGTCTGCTGTCCGTTCTCCTGGACGAAGTCACGTGGCCGTGGCGGCTGGCGGCCGTACGTCGGCCCGGGCGGAGAGCGGACGTTCGTCCCGCGCGGTTCACTTCTGGCAGCGCCCGAAGGTCACGACGTAGGTCCCGGCCTGGCTCGCGCCGGCACCGGCGCGGTCGGCCGCACCCGGCTGGGCCCAGGCGCCGATCTCCCGCATCGTCGGGTCGAGGATTCTCTGGCGGTGGCCCCACGTGCTCACGTTCATCCACCAGTTGACCGCGGCATTCGGTGTTCCGGAGCCGCCCCAGCCGGTGTACGTGATCTCGGCGAAGGCCCAGGACCTGGGGTTCGGGCAGTAGCCCGCGGCCTTGATCCGGCTCTCCGGTGTCGAACCGGTCTGCGGATTGCGGTGCGAATCCTTGCCCGGTCCCCACCACTTCAGCTGCACGGCGGCCGCGGAGTGCTGCTGCGCCGCCGTCGTCAGCGCCTGGTTCACGGTGAGGGCGGGCAGCCCCCGCTGCGTGCGCTGGGCGTTGATGAGGCACACCAGCGCGTTCCGGACGGCGGTGTCGTTACTGCTGCTCGGCGCCCGAGCCGCGGCCGCCGTGTCGCAGGCGACGGCCGTCGCCGGTGCTGCCGATACGGGAACCAGCGCGGCCGACAGAACTGCGGCCGCCGCGAGGCTCCGTGCGATTCTGGTGCGTGAAGCGTGCCTGCTCAAGGAGGTCCACCTCCTGCGAACACTCACTGTGGTTTCCAGCGGTTGAGGTGCCGCGTCGCGCAAGTGGCGGCGCATGGCACGGGCCTCCGCTGCGGCCTCCCTTCCAGGCTGCCAGCCGTCGTCCCGACCCGCCATCCGGCCCCCCGCGGGTAAGCGGGCGGACGGACGGACGGCGGACGGGCCGGCGGACGCGAGGCCGCCGCCCCGGTCGGGCGGAGCGGCGTCGGGTCGCCCTCCGGGGCCGGACCGGGCGACAGGCTGCTCGGCGTCAGAACGCGTACACCGGGTTGGCGTTCAGGCTCGTGGACATGACGCACGGGTTGGAGAAGGTGTGCTCCCAGGCCACGCGTCGGCCGTGCAGCGCACCGTCCGCCGTGACCGTCACGGGGTCGAAGTACATCGGGCAGGCCAGCGACGGGTCGGGGGCCGTCAGCAGGCGGTCGAGTTCGCCGTCGGTGGCGTTGAGGGCATCGCACGCTTCCCGCGGGGCGGGGTGGGTGCCTTCGGCCGTGTAAGCGCAGCTCAGGGTGGTGGCGCGCAGGACGGCGTCCGTGGGCGCGCCGGAACCTTGGATGACGGTGAAGACCATCGCGGACGGGCCGTGCGCGCTGGCGGGTTGAGCCTCCGCGAGACCGGTGCTGCCTGCGAGGCAGAGAAGGCCGAGGGCGGATACGGCGATGACGTGGTGACGCATGACAGATTTCGCCTTCGATTCAAGGGTTGACTGGTGTTCATGTCTGCGATCTTGCGCTCAACTGAGGTTCAGCCTGGCAGGTCCGAAGGGGCGTCGCCAATGGGCGGTCGATTTACGGACACATCATTCGCATACCGGACCGCCACCGGGTGACGGTCGCGCATTCACCCAGCTCGCACGGCACATCCAGGACCCCGCGGAGCGCGGGAGGCGGGATTGGGGAGCCTTCCGCAGCCCGTACCTCCCTGGTGACGGCGGTGCACAGTGCACCGATTGGGCGTACAGGCTGACGGGATGACTGCGGTCGGTCGGGCCCGCAGAGGAGCGGAGGGGCGCAGGGCAGCGAGCCGGAGGGGCGGAGGGCCGTCAAGTGCTGAGGTTCCGGCGGGTGGGCCGACCGGCGCCGGGGCGGTCGGGACCGTACCGGTCAGTCCTCGCAGTCCTCCGCGTCGCCGCCGCGCATGGTGCGCCATCCTTCGAGGCCTTGCAGCGCCTCTCGCGCCAACTGGGCGCAGTGCACCGGGCATTCCGACAGCGCGCGGGACGAGAGCCCGGCGGTTACGGGGGTGTCGGGGTGGTCGTCCGGCGCGTGCAGATGAACCACCGCGCGGTACCGGGACTGCACGGTGGATTCGGCGGCGGACCAGAGGGCCGGGGATGCTCGCAGGAGGCGTCCGGGTCGATGGTGGCGAGCGCGGCGGCCAGGTCGCGCGCGTACGAGGGCGGCAGCCGGCCGTACGACTGGGCGATGCCCATCCACAGGCACAGGAAGGCGGCGATCCGCTCCTCGTCCCGCACCTGCCCGGCCAGCCAATGGCGGGCGGACCACAGGCGACTTGGCCGCTGTTCTTCTCCCGGCTGCGGCTCAGCGCCTCCTGCAGGGCGACGACGTCGACACCGCCGTCCTGCAGGAGGTACTGCGCGTCCAGGTGGGAGACGTCGATGCCGCCGAAGAGCTCCTGATGGGCCTCATACAGGCGGGCCAGGGCCTCCTCGGCGAGGTCCGCGAGGAACCCTTCGCAGTCTGGGACTGCGGCACGCCTCCGCGGCGTGCTGCGGAGCGACTCCGGACGTCGGCATGAACCAGGTGTGCGCCTGCGGGACGCTCGTCGCGACGCTCTGCTCCGACTGCTGTCTGCCCTACGAACTGCACCTCTCGGCCGCCCACGTCCGCGCCGTACCCGCCGGAGCCGAGGAGGGCGGGCCCGGACCGGCCGGTCAGTAGCGGAACATCACCCCTCGCCGAGCCCGTCCCGCGTGTCAAAGCGCAGCGTCTCGACCTTGTGCCGTCGGCCGACGGCACCGTGCTGGAACTCCCACTGCCGGTACGCCTTGGAGCCCCCGCGGCCGTACTGCCGACCGGAGTCGGGCGAGGGCTCCCACCGCTCCTCCAGGACGAGCAGCTCGCGTTCGGCCGACATCAGACGGATGCGGGTCCTGAGCGTCAGCTGCGCCTGCGGGATCTCGCACATTGATCGGCACGTTCCGGTTGTTGAGCGCGGGGAGCGCTTCACGCAGTTCCGTCGCGGGCAGGGGTCTGACACCTGTGCGGACGTGCTGCGGAGGTATGCGGTGCCGGCCCGTTTCTTCCTGATGCACCCTATTTCAGACCCCCTCCGTGTGCGTGGATTCGCCCGGGGTCAGCGGGCCGTCTCCGGCCATTCCTCGCGCAGCATCCCGAACAGCACGGTGTCGTGGCGCTCGCCCGCCACCAGCACCGTGGACCGGCGCCGTCCCTCCTCGCGGAAGCCCGCCTTGCTGAAGGCCCGAATGGCGCGTTCGTTGCCGCTCCAGGTGTCTGTCCCCGGTCCCGCCTCACGAACCGTTCGCCGAGGCCTGGCGAACAGTTCGTGCGGCCCGACGGCGGGACGGCTGCCCGCCCCTCGGGGGCGGGCAGCCGTCCCGTTCACGATCCGGGGATCAGGTCCACTTCTGGTAGCTGCCGGAGTTCGACGGACGCGTGTACACCTTCTGGGCGGCGTTGCTGTCCAGGTAGTAGCCGGTCGCGACGTTCTTCAGCCGGTAGACACCGCCGCTGTTGGAGATGACCCACTTCTGGTAGCTGCCACCGTTGCAGGCGTGGGTGTAGACGCTCTGGGCGGCGTTGCTGTCCAGACAGAAGCCCGTTGCCTGGTTCTTGAGGGTGTAGCCGCCACTGACCGCGGTCACGGTCCACTTCTGGTAGGCGCCGGAGTTGCAACCGTGCGTGTACACGCTGCGGGCGGCATTGCTGTCCAGGCAGAAGCCGGTGGCGACGTTCTTGAACTGCTCGGTCCCGGGCACGGCCGCCTGCGCCGGCGAAGAGAGGGCCATGACACCGGCACCGGCTACGACCACGGACGACAAGACGGTGGCAAGAGACTTACGGGTGAACACGTCGGTTCCTTTCGTCTGATGATCGGCAGGCCGTCCCGCATCGTGTGCGTGCTCGGTGCGGGTGGGCGGCCCGCACTCAGCATCGTCTTGGGTGCACATGACAGCTATCCGCTATCGGCGGAGGTGCGAGCGCGTTTCCGGATAGCGCGGACGGCGAGGAGGGATCAGTCTGATCCGCGGACGGTGCGCAGGGTCTGCGAGGGGGTCTCCCCGTAGGCCGCCCGGTAGTGGCCGGTGAACCTGCCGAGGTGGGTGAAGCCCCACCGCAGCGCCACATCGGTGACGTTGTGCGCCGCCCGGCCGTCGTCCGCGGCCAGCAGGTCACGCCGTACGAGGCCCAGCCGGACGCCGCGCAGGTACGCCGACGGCGTGGTGTCCAGGTGCTGCCGGAAGCCCTCGCGCAGACTCCGCACGCTGACACCGGCGGCCCGCGCCATGTCGGCCGCCGATATCGGCTCGTGGGCGTGCCCGGCGCAGAAGTCCCTGGCGCGGCGCACCGCACGCGGCACGGCGGCGGTTGCCCGGCCGGCCACCGCCTCGCTCAACGTGTGGGGTTGGACGTCCAGCAGCCCGTTCACCAGCAGTTGCTCGAAGTGGCCCGTGGCCAGGGGCGAACGGGCCGCGAGGCCGGAGTCGGCGAAATCGGCGAGCTGCCCCACCAGCTCCAGCCACCCCTGCACCGGGGCCGCCGTGTTGTCCAGAACGGGCTCGAAGGACAACGGCTCGTGCGGCGGCTCGCCCAGGCGGACGGTGAGGGCGTCGTCGACCGCTGCCCTCGGGATGATCAGGATCCGGTTGACGCTGTGCCCGTTCCGGCCCGTCGAGCCCCTCTGCTCCGGTCCCACGACGCCGAGAACGGAGAAGAGTCCCTTTCGGTTCATGGTGACGGCGCCGTCACCGGTGAGCGGGATGTGCACGTCGTAGGAGTCCAGCGGCTCGGCCGACGTGACATCGACCTCCGCCCCCCGCCCGCGTTCGTAGAGCACCACCGACCCTTGGTGCACGCAGCGGAAGCGGCCCCCCTTGTCCCCCTTGGCTCCCTTGGCTCCCTTGACCCCCTTGGGTCCTTGCTTCCTTGAGCCAACCCACGTGTTCTCGACAATATGTGACATGGTCTCCGGTCCCCCGTCCGATGGCCTGCCGCCCCATCCTGGCATGCGTCCGGCGCGGATCCCGGCCGCCGCGGTCCGGCTGGCCGGTAGGCCACGCACCGGTCCGGGCGGGGCCGTCGGAGACCTGTGCGGTGCTCCTGACGGTTCGGGTCCTGCCGAGTTCCGGTCCGGTTGTGTTCCGGATCGCCGCGGGGACGGCCGGGGCGGACGTCATGTGCGGGGGCCCCGCCGATGCCGCGTACCTCGCCCAGTGGGCAAGTGCCGCCGTTCCGCTTCGGCTTCCGCCGCCCCCCGTCCACGAGCAGTGACCATGATCATGGACGGGCCCTCGCCGTCGGCGGTGACGGCCTTGCGGCCCTCCCGGAAAAGTCCGGCGGACGCCCCTCGCCGCGCGTGCTGTTCGACAGGCCGGGAACTCGACCGGGTCCCTGCCCGGCTCCGCCGCGCGCTGGTCCGTCGCGGCCTCGTGGGCCGGCGAGGGCGGGGGTCGGGCGCCATCACTGATCGGCTCACGCTCATGCCCCGCTCCGGCCACACACCCCGCTGCGTGTGCGGTGTGCCGAGCTTCCGGGAGGCCTTCGGGAACGTGTGGTCGATCTGTTCGTCCTGGACCGTGGAGGTGCGGGAAACCCTGTCCATGGCCAGTATTCGCCCGAAGTCGTCGGGGGCGTCGCCGAACTCGCACTCCACGCGCTCTTCGGTCTCCGAGACCTTCCGGGAATACACGATTGCAGCCATTCTCCATTCCCCCGAGGAGCCTTCGCGCTGATCCACCCCCGATGCACTGCACATGTCAACCCCGCGCGATGCAGATCAAGTGCCAACCTCTGATCACAACTGCGCCTAAGCGATCAATAGAGGACTCATTATCTTCATCGCTGCACGGACGGAAGGACGCTTCCTATTCTGAAGTTCGGTGTCACCGCCCAAGGGTGGGGGACTGGGGAGGGGGACTCCACATGTCCATGGGACGGCCGGCCGGCATTCCGCACGGCCGGGAGCGGGTGGAGGCGCATTTCGCGCGTGAATGGGAAGCAGTGCAGCAGCAGTTACTGGCGTACGCCCGCTGGGCGACCGGCAGCCGGGAAGAGGCCGAGGACCTGGTCCAGGCCGTCGCCGTCCGCGCCTGGCGCGGATTCGCGCATTTCCGTGGTGACGCCGCGTTCCTGACCTGGACGATGGCCATCGCCCGCCGGGAGGCCGCCCGCGCCGGCGCTCGACGGCAGCGGCTGAGGACACGCGAGGCACCGCTGCCACCGGATCCACCCTGGGCCGCGGAGGACGCGGACCCGGCGACGCCCGGACCCGCCGTCGGCGTCGGGCGGGCGCCGGGCGGCCGACTGGCAGAAGCAGCCCGGGGCGCGCACGAACGCGGTGAGGTCAACGCCACCGAACTCGCCGTACTGCTCGCCCGATTACGCCGACCGGACTCCACCTGGGCCCAGCTGGGCGACGAGCTGGGCCTCCCCGCCTCACGGTGCGCGGTGGCTCACTGCAGGGGCGTCGTCAAGCTCCGGGTGGCCCTCTTCCTCCACCATCCCGAACTGCTGGGCACACCCGAGGAGCTGTCGGCGGCGGCGGAGCGGGCGGCGCGCCGTACCCGGAGCGAACCGCTGACTCCCGACGAGGCCGACACCTTCCGCCGGATGGTCCTCGACCGCTCCCCCGGCCACCGGCCGCGGAACTGGGCGGCCCTGCTCAGGGGCGGCTGCGCGAAAGTCGCGGAAGAACTTTCCCGGGACCGGTAATGGCGTCCCGCCCGCCGGGTCCAATGCGATGAAGGCCCGCGCTCCAGCGGGCCCATCAGACGCAGGAGGGGACAGTGGACCAGGCACCACCCCCGGAACCCCATACGGACATCCTGTCCGAGATCCACGCCTGGCCGGCCGACGTAGAGGCGGATGTCCCCCACTACTTCGACACGTTGCCCGACGGCTCCGAAACCATCGTGTTCGGCGACGTCGGCACCTTCGCCGACCACGCCCACCAGCAGGGCGACAACCCCTACGGCTACCAGGGCACCTGTGGCCTGTGCGCCTGCGAGGGGGTGCTGCGCCAGTTCGGGCTCGACGTCACCGAGGCGGACGTCGTCCGGCACGCCGTCGAGAACGGCCTCTGCCAGACGGAAGGAAGCCTCGCGACCCGCGGTGGCACCGGGCTGGAGCAACAGGTCCGGCTGCTCGGTGACTTCGGCGTTCCGGCACACACCGAGCAGGCGACCTCGCTGGAGGACCTGGCCGCGCACCTGGAGGAGGGGCGCGGCGTGATCGTCGCGGTCAACGCCGGCGTGCTGTGGGACGACGGGAACTACTACGAGGCGGGCGGCGCCAACCATGCCGCGGTGCCGATCGGCGCCGCACGCGATCCGCTCGGCGGACGGCTCCAGGGCTTCTACCTCAACGACAGCGGCAGCGGAGAGGCCGCCCGCTTCGTGGATGCCGCGACGATGGCCGACGCGTGGCTGCACAGCGGTGGCGGCTGTGTGGTCACCGACCGGGTCCGCGTCACCGGAGCCGTGCCCAGCGAAAGGATCGCGCAGTGAACACCCCGCCCGTCCCGCAGCCCCCCGGTCGTCCGTACGAGCAGATCCGCAAGGAGTTCGCCGAGCATCCGCTGCGGCGCTCGGAGGTACCGGTGGAGCACTTCGTCTCGCCTCCCCTGCCCACTCTGCGCTGGGGCGTACCCGGCTTCGCCGTCTTCGCCTCGCCCGCACTGCGGCGCCCCCGGCAGCCCCTCCGGGTCGACACACCCGACCGGTGGTGGGCGCTGGCCGCCGGCGGCGGGGACCTGTTGGTGTACGCGACGACGCGGGCCCTCCCGCCGGCCTCGGACGCACCGGCCGGACCCGTGACGGTTGCCCCGACCGGCCGACCGATCTCGGCACTGCGCGAGGACCAGCGGCTGCTGGACGATCTCCTCGACCGGTGCCTGCCCGACTTCTTCGCAGAGAGCAGCGGCGATCCCGGGGGCCGCGCGGAGCTGGCGTCGATGCTGCCTCTGCTCCTGGCCCCCGAACTCATCCCCTGGGCGCGGGACCTGACGCCCGACTTCTTCTCCTGGCTGGAGCAGTGATGTCCGACGACCGCACGGCAGGCACGAATCCCCCGCCCGGCACCGACCGGAAGGAGAACGCAGCGAAGGAGAACGCAGCGACGGAGCTGACCGCGCTGGTGGGCGACCTCGAGAAGGCCGCTGACCGGCACGGCTGGCCCACGGTGGCGCACGCAGCCGGCACGGTGCGGAGCGTCCGCCCGGGCCTGCTGCTGGCCGCCTCCTCCGAGGCACTGGCCTCCGGCCTGGCCGAAGCGCTCCCCGCCGGACGGTCCGGCGCCGCGGCCCGGCCCACGGTGACGCTGGCCGACCTGTACACCGACCCCCTGCGCTCCCTGCACGCGGACCGCGTGCTCCTGGCCATGGGGTGTGCCGAGTTGCTCGGCCCGGACGAGCTGGCCGCCGCTGCGGACCTGGCGACGCGTCCCGCCGGCACCATCGCCGTCGTCCTGACGGGTGCCGGGGAGCTGGCCGGCTCTGCCGACGTCGCGCTGGTGGAGGGCCGCTTCCTGCGGATGCTGGACGACGGCAGCGGAGCTCCTCCGGTCTCGGGGCTGCTCCTGTGGCCGGGGCAGCAGGCCACGCCCGCCGCCGACGAAGGACTCCGCGAACGGCTGGCCGCCGACGCCTCCCGCCTCGCCTCCTTCGCCTCTCCTTCCCCCACCCCCTCCCCCGAGGACACGGCGGCCGGGACCACCCTGCTCGAACGGGAGGTCGCCCGCCTGCTCGACCTCGCCGCGGAGGCCGTGACCGCCCGCCGGGACACGTCCCCCGACGACGCGGCCGGCACGGCTGCGGCCGCCGCGGCCGCCCGTTCCCGCGCCGTGCTGGACGACGCGTACCGCGATCTGCAGCGCGTTCTCGCCCACGAGGTCGAGGCCGGCTGTCAGGAGATCGAGGCGGGATTGCGCACCATGGAACAGGATCTGCTGCGCGGGCTCGACCGCCACCTGGCGCAGCACCGGGACCGCGTCCCCGACCGTCCCGGTGTCGACGCTCTGGTGTCCGCCTACCTCGACCGGGGGATCGTCGCGTACGCCGCGACGGCCCGGGCCGCCATCCGGGCCCGCGCCGCCAAGGCCGACCTGGCCCGCGTCGAGTGGGAGCAGAGGATCGACGCCGCGTACGTCGCCCACGCGATGAGCCCCCCGGACAGGTCGGCCGGTGCCGCGCGGACGCCACTCGACGAGTCCGCGTGGGAGCCGCGGTCCGGCGGGTCGGCCCCGGGCCGGCCGTCCTCGGGCCCGGGGATGCCTCCCGGTGAGGTACTGGCGGGCGGCGTGCTGGGAGCGGCCACCGGGCTCTCCCTCGGCGGCATCGGCGTCCTCCTGACGACGAGTGCCGGAGCCGCAGTGGGGGTGGCGGTACACCGCTACCGGACGCAGCAGCGACTCGGCCACGCCGCACGCCACGGCAGCCGCGTGGTCCGCGACCGCGTGGACGAGCTGGCCGCTGCCGCGACGGGGGCGATGCGGGAGCTGGGCGGAGCCATGCGGACGGCGGCCGACGCCGCGTACGCGCGGGCCGTCGCCGAGTTGCCGGCGAAGGCACCGACGGTGGAAGCCGGGCCGCCCGCGCCCCGCCGCGCCGAGACCGGGAGCGCCATGGCCGGCGCTGCCGAACTGGCGGACCTGAAGGACAGGTTCGCCGCCCTGACGACACGGCGCTGATCCACGCGCGGGCCGCCGGGAAGAGCCGGGACCCGCCGCGCGGAGGCACCGCCGACAGACAAGCAGGTACCACCGGGCCGACCGTTCACCGGTCCCCGCCCGGGACAGAGGGAGGGAAGAAAGCCGTGTCCGAAACGTTCAGCACGACCGGTGGCAGTGCCGCACAGACCAGCGGCGCACCGACCATCGGCGCTCAGGCCCACAGCACTCAGGCCGGCAGCAAACTCGCCGACATGATGCGTCGCGGCGCGGAACAGGCGCGCGACGAGGCCGACCAGGCCATCGAGGGTCTGGCGAAGGTCGCCCGGGAACTGGAGATGCGGGAGACCGCGGGGCGCCTGTCCACCATCGCCTCCCAGCTCCGCTCCGACACCTTCAACCTGATGGTGATGGGCCGCTTCAAGACAGGGAAGTCGACGCTGCTCAACGCCCTGCTCGGCGGTACCACCGGGCCCGTCGACCTCGGGGGCCAGAGTGGGCCCATGGTGGTCGACGACCTGCCGGCCACCGCCACGCTGACCGGTGTGTGCTACGCCGAGCAGCCCTACGTCACCCGGTGGGGGTTCGACGGTTCCTCGGAGACGTGGACGCTGGAGCGATATCTGAGGGAGTCCACCCTGGACATCGACGAAGAGGAGACCTCGCGGCGCTTCCGTACCGTCCGGGAGTTCGAGATGGGCTTCCCTTCCCGGCTCTGCCAGGCGGGTGTCGTCGTGTACGACTCACCCGGCCTGGACGAGCACCCCACCCGTACGAAGGTGACCCAGGAAGCCACGGCGCGGTGCGACGCCGCCGTTCTCGTCTACCGCAGCGACATCCTGATGGGCCACGGCGAGCTGATGAACGCGGGCGCTCTCGTCAAAGAAGGCACCCGTGTCTTCACGGTGGTCAACCTGTTCAACGGCCGGACCGTGGACGAGCGGCTGCGCGGCTACGTGTGGAACAAGTACATCCGCGACTACCAGGGAGGCCCCGCGTACACCGGCCAGGACCTCACGTCCCGTGACATCTATTTCGTGGACGCGGCCCGGGCCCGCTCCGGGGTCTACGACGAGAAGCCGGAACTCGTCGAACAGTCCGGCCTGGCCGTCCTGGAGCGGCGGCTGGGCGACTTCCTGCTGCGGGACCGCCACCACGTCCACCTGACCAAGTACACGACGGTGGCGGCCGCTTCCGCGGAATCGGTGGAGCAGCACATCGCGCAGCGGATGCGTGCGGCGCGTACCGACCAGGTACGGCTGCGCGAGACGTACACCGAGCTTCTGCCGACGATGACGTCGATCAGGAACCGGCCGGCCCTGCTGCCCGCGCTCTTCGACCGCTACCGCACCGAGGCCGAAGCCGTGCTGGCCGTCAGCTTCGCCTCCCGGATCGCGTCGATGCGGGACGGACTGCCGGCCCACGTCGACGCCGTCGAGGTGAAGATGAACCTCGCACTGGGCGTGTTCCAGCAGAAGAAGGCCGGCGCCGTCATCGGTGAGGCCGTGCAGCAGTACGTGACCGATCAGCTCGCCGACTGGGCCGACGTCGAGGCACAGCGGGTGCTGGAGCCGATCCTGGCCAACCTCGCGCATGACATCGAGGGTGAGATCGCCGCGATCGGTGACGGATTCGGGGAACTGCATCTGCGGCTGACGGGCTGGGAGACGGAGCCGGAGCGGAAACCGCTGGTGGGAACGGCCGAGCGGGTTCTGTCGATGGTCGCGGGGTTCGCGCTGGGCGGGCTGGGCGGCGCGGTCGGCGGGGGTACGTCCGGATTCCGCGGCGCGCTCGGCGGAGCGGGCGGCGTCCTGGGGGCGGGCGTGGTGCTCGGTCTGCTCGGGGTCAGCCCGGCCGCCCCGCTGGTGGTGCCGGTGCTGCTGGCCGCCTCGTTGTTCGGCAGCACCGTCGGCGGAGGGATCAACCTGGAGAAGCGGCTCAAGAGGCGGCTCGCGGCGGACTCGGACGACCTCTTGCGGGATCTGCCCGGCCAGCTCGCGCCGCACCTGGGCGCTCGGGTGCGGGCCGCCTTCGAGGAGTTGGAGGAGGTGGTCACCGCCGAGATCAACGGCGTGATCGGCGAGGAGGAGCAGCACATCCGGGCGATGGTCGAGGAGAACCAGCGGGACCAGCACGAACGTGACCTGCTGGTCGCGCGTCTCGACGCGGTCCGGTCCACGGTCTCCGGGCACCTGCTGAAGCTCCAGAAGGCGATCAGTACGGCCCAGCAGATCTGACCCGCCCGGGCCCCACCGGGAGGCGCCCGTCGGCGCACCCACGTCGCGCACTGCGGCAGAAGTGTCGCGGGACGCCTCCCGGTCACCCCGTCCACCGCGCTCCTCGCCTGCCCCCTCCCGCGGCCCTCCCCCGCGGTCCTCCCTTCCCCCCTCCCCGTACCTGTCCAGCACGGACGACGAAAGCGACAAGCCGTGAACCTTCCGTCCCCGCTCGATGCCGCTCTCGCCCGCCATCACGGTCAGTCCTACCGGGACTCGGTGGCCGATGCCCTGGCCCGGGCCGCCGCGGCGCTGAACCGTCCGGCCGTCACCCTGGTGTTCGGGGGTCATTTCAGTGCGGGCAAGTCCAGCCTGCTCAACACACTGCTGGGCCGCGACCTGCTTCCGGTGAGCGACTACCCGGAGACGGGTATCGCCTGCGTCATCACCCCCGGCCCCGAAGACCGGGTCACGGTCTGCGACGGAGAGGGGCGGCGGGAGGTGCCCGCCACCACCGAGGCGATCACGGAGGCCGTCACGCTCGTCGCCCCGGACGGGGCCTACCGCTCCGAGGTGGTGGGCGCCGAACGTACCGTCACCGTCGAACTCGCCGGTTCCCCCCTCCCGGGCGGCGGACGCTGGGTCGATTCCCCCGGCATCAACGACACCCCGGCCATGACCCGTCGCGCGGCGGACATCGCCGCCCAGGGCGACTTCCTGCTGTGGGTCTTCAACTCGCGCCAGCCGATGGCCACCGTCGAGGAGGACTTCCTGCGCGCATACCGGCAACGTCACGGCGCCGAGTCACTGGCGCTGCTCGTCAACGTCTTCCTCGACGAAGACACGCCCGAGGAGTGGCAGCGCTACCTCGACACCCGGGCCCCGGCCCATCTGGGGCGCCTGGAGTACGCGCTGGACGGCGCGCTGCCGCCGGAAGTGGTGTTCGTCAGTGCCCGCGCCGCCGCCGCGCACCCGGACCAGTTCGGGGGACCGCAGGCAAGTGCCCTGGTCAGCAGGCTCACCAACCGAGCCACGGCGTCGGCCCTCGCCTCCCGCCGCAGCCGCGCGTCCCGGATCCTCGGGGCGGCCGCGCAGGAAGCCGCCGAGCGGCTGGACGCCGAACGTGCGCTGTTCCAGCAGCTGGTGGTCGAGGCGGAGGTGGCCCGTACGTCCATCGACGCCTCCCGGCGGCGCTTCCTCGACGCCGTCGGCGGTGAACTGGACCGGATGCTGGAGCGGTTGGCGCTGCAGGCGCGGACCGTGGGAGACGAGATCGCCGCAGAGCTGGACCAGGGCCCGGTGCTACGGGACGGCAGCTACGGCGACCGGCTCACCGAACGGCTGCGCACGGCGGCCCGGCAGGAAGCCTCCGGCCTCGCCGAGGCCGTGGCCAGGACGGCCGAACTCAACCACCACAGGCCGCCGGACACACAGGGAACACGGAGGCTGCTGGACATCCTGGAGCCCGAGCGGGTGTCGGTCGAGGTCGTGGGCCGACTGGCGGGAAGGCTCCCGGAGGCCCCCGTCGACGGGCTCGGCTCCATGGTCAGCAGCCGGGTGGGAACGATGATTCCGAAGCTGTCCTGGAAGGCCCTGCGGCACATCGACACGGCCGTCACCGCTGCGGCTGCCTCGGTTCAGGCCGCGAAACTCGCCACGGAGGCGGCCATGCCCGACCGGGCCAAGGTCAAGGCGGACATCCGCGCGGCAGCGGTCCGGGCCGCCGAGCAACTGTGCCGGCGGCGCCAGGCCGCGCTCGACGAGATCGGCGCGGGCTGCCGCCCGGTGGCAGCCGCGCCGGCCGATCCCGACCCCGCCGCGGTGGACTGCCTGGAGGCGGTACACGGGCTGCTGAGCCGAGAGGTGGAGCAGCTCGTTGCCGCGTCCGGGGAGGCAGCGGTGCGATGAGCGGATTCCTCGGCCTCGACGTGCAGCACAGCGGCACGGTGGCGGCACTGCTGGAAGGCGGCGGTCGGCCCCTGCCGGTCGGTGACGGGCTGCGCGTGTGGATCCCCCACGCCTACGGCGAGGGTCTCGGGTGGGGAAGTGCGGCGGCCCTGCGGTCCCTGGCATCGGGGCGTGCCACCGCGGACCGCCTGCTGGAGTGGCGGCGCGATCCGTGGGACGCGGAGTTCCTGACCGGACTGCGCGACCGGGTCGCGCGCTACCTGGGGCTCCCGGAACGTGCGGGTCCGGTGCCCGGCCACCGGGTGGTGCTGTGTGCCGGGCCCGGCACACCCGCCGACGCCGAGGAGTACGCGGAGGAAGCGGGGCTGGGCGGCGCCCTGCGGGTCGGACCGGCCGAAGCACTGCTGTGCCGACGGCTGGCCTCGCCCGGGCAGCCGTTGCCCACCGGTGCGCTGCTGGCCGTCGCGGTGGGCGAGCGGTGGAGCGTACTCGCCCCGTTCCGTGCGATCCGGCCGGACGGCGGACCCGTCGTCCTCACGCGTACCGGGCCGGACACCGTGCTCGCGCACGGCGGGGGCGCATGGACCGAACTCCTCGTGGGTCAGGTGCTGGCGCGGTGCCGCGAGGACGCCCCGGCCGCCGATCTGCTGGCGCTGGCCGACGGCGTCCAGGAGTGCGCGGCCCGTCTCGCGCAGGCCGACGCCGTCGAGTGGCAGGGCGCCTACACCGAGAGGCTGTTCGCCCCGCTGGTGGTGCGCGGGGCCGATCTGGCGGCGGATCCGGCAGTGGCCGACGGCCTGCACGAGCTCCGGCGGGCCGCCCGTGTGGCCGTGCGGCACCCTTCCTCGGTCGTGCTCGGCGGGCCGGGCGCCGTCTGGCCGGCGATGCGCTCCGCGCTCGCCGGTCCGGCGGCAGGGGCGTCGGTGTGGTGCGGTCCCGACCCGGCGACCGATCTCGCGGCGGGCGCCGCCTGGTGGCCGTTGCTGCGTTCCTGTTTCACGCCCGCGCCGCCCGCGGGGTACGCCGTTGAGACCGTCGGCGCCGCCCCTGTGGTCCCGGCACCACCGGACCGCGGCCCCGACGCGGACTCGTCCACCCCGTCCACCCCGTCCGCCGACCGATCAGGAACCGGGCCGGGGCCGTTCTCCCCGAACTCCCGCTGCCCCGACCCTGTGGAGGTGCTCCCACCGTGGATGCGTCCATGACTCCCCCGAGCGTGCCGGATGCCGACGCGGCACTCCTCGCCGCCCCCGCCACCACCGGACCGCCGCGCGCCCGGGGAGGCGGCTCAGGATCCGCCGGGCCGCCGGACCGAGCCGGCCGGCCCGACCACGATGTGGCCGGACTCCTGCTCGGCCTGCTGGAGCGGCGGTACCTGGGTGACTTCGACTCCGCCCGCTGGACCGTGGGAGGCCCCGCGCGATCCGCACCACGCCCGCTTCTGCACCAGGTCGAGGCGTTGGGCGTACCCGTCCCCGGCGAGGACTGCAACGCGGAGCTGCCCCACGTACTGAATTCCTGCCACAGCGGTGGACACGTGGTGAGCGTGGCGGTGCACGGCACCGGTACCGCGCACCGCGTCCACTGGGGCGGCCGACGGATCCCCGGGGTCTCGGCCGGCTCCACGGAGGACTTCCTGCACGGGCAGAGCGGAGCATTGCGTGCTCACGTCCCCGGCCTGCGGCTCGGCCCTGCCCAGCAGCCGGACGAGGGTACCCACGCGGAGCTGACCGCGTTCCTGCGGACCGCCCCCGCACTCGCCGTGGTCACCGGCATCCCCTCCCCCTCGTCCGGTCCCTCCCCCGCCGCCTTCCAGTCACTGGACCGGCTCACCTCCGCCGTCGACGGACGCTACGCCCTCGTGGTCGCGGCCGAGCCGCTGCCCGCCGCCGTTCTGGACGCCACGCTGGACCACTGCCGCCGGATCCGCGGGGAGATCCACGCGCTGGTCCGGCGTACGGTCAGCAGTACCGAGGGCAGCAGCAGTTCGATGTCCACGCCCCTCCCCCACGAGGGTTCCGAGGCGCTGCCCGCGCTGCTGAGCAGGATCGCGGTGTTCTGCGCGCTCGCGGCGGCGGTCCCGCCACTCGCCCCTGCTGCCGCGGTGCTGCGCCCCCTGGGCAGGGTCGGCCCACTGTCCGTCCCGCTGGGCGGGCTCACGAAGTCGATGGCCGTGGCGCAGGACACCCCCTCGGGGACGACCGGCAGCAGCCGGTCGCTCGGCGAGAGCAGCGAACTGCTCGACGGTGCCGCCGAAGCCTGCGAGCGGCTGCTGCAACGCCATATCGACCGGCTGGAGGCGGCCCGATCGCAGGGCTGGTGGCGTACTGCGGTCTACCTCGCGGCGGAGAGCGACGGCGTGCTGGAGTCGCTCTCCGGAGCGCTGCGCGGTATCTGCAGCGGCGAGAGCACGAGTCTCGACCCGCTGCGGGTGCTACGGCTGCCACCCGCCCAGCTGCGCGAAGCCGCTCTGCAGGGGCAGGTCCTGTCCCTGACGCCCGCCGACGGCAGCACCGGTCACCCGCTCGGCCCCGCATTCGACGCGCTGGCCACCAACATCACCTCCACCGAGCTGGCCGTTCTCCTCGCGCTGCCGCGCCGGGCCGTGCCCGGGCTGCCGATGCGCGAGAGCGCCGAATTCGCGCTCATCGCCCCCGGGGTGGAACACCGTCCGGTGACGCTCGGCGGGCTGCTGGACAGCCGGGGCGAGGTGCACCAGTCGGTGGCGGTCTCGGCGGAGGACCTCAACCGGCATGTGTTCATCACCGGGATGACCGGCTACGGCAAGACCACCACGGCGAAGAACCTGCTCCTGGAGGCGTACACCGGGCTGGGTGTGCCGTTCCTGGTCATCGAACCGGCCAAGGCCGAGTACCGGCATCTGGCAGCGCATCCGGGCCTCGGTGGGCGCCTGCGTGTCTTCGGCATCGGGCCTCAGGCTCCGATGCCGCTGCGGCTCAACCCGTTCGAGCCTCTGGAGGGCACCCCGCTCTCGCGCCACCTGGATCTCCTGAAAGCGGTGTTCAACGCCTCGTTCCCGATGTTCGCCGGGATGTCGTACGTGTTGGAGGACGCCATGATCGAGGTGTACACCGAGCGGGGCTGGGATCTTCAGTACTCCGTCAACGACCTTCTGGGGCGCCGCCCGTCGGCGGCCGACCGTGCTGCGCTGATCCCCTCGGTCGGTGACCTGTACGGGAAGATCGAAGAGGTGCTGGACCGTCGCTCGTACGGGCGTGAGGTCCACCAGAACATGGGAGCGGCCCTGCGGTCCCGGCTCGGCAGCCTGCTCGTCGGCACCAAGGGCATGGCGCTGGACACCCGGCGCGGGGTGCCGGTGACCGAGCTGTTCGAGCGTCCGGCCGTGGTGGAGCTGCGCGGCCTGGGAGACGACGAGGAGAAGTCCTTCGTCATGGCCCTGCTGCTGTGCATGCTGTACGAGCACGCGGAGGCCCGGTGCGATACCGCTGCCGCCCCGTCCGGCGTGGGACTGCGACACCTCACCCTCATCGAGGAGGCACACCGGCTGCTGCGCGCCTCTCGCGGCCCGTCCGGCGGTGAGGTGGGGGATCCGCAGGCCAAGGCGGTGTCCATGTTCACCGACATGCTGGCCGAGATGCGCGCGTACGGCGAGGGCTTCGTCGTCGCCGACCAGGTGCCGGTCAAGCTGGCGCCGGACGTGGTGAAGAACTCCAACGTGAAGATCCTGCACCGGCTCGTGGCGGCCGACGACCGCGCGGTGGTGTCCGCGGCCGTGAACCTGACGGACCGGCAGAGCCGTCAGCTGGGGCTGCTTCCGCCCGGGGTGGCGGTGGTGCACGACGAGCGGATCGGATCGGCCGTACTCGTCGCGATGCGCGAGGCGGACGAGGTCGTGGGGGCGGGCGGCGCGCACGGGCCGGAGGCCGACGGCGGCCGCCCCGGTGCACCGGCCGAGGCCAACCGCCATTACCTCCACCGGCACGGAGGCTGCCGCCGCTGCCCGTCCCCCTGCACCCTGCTCCACCGGATCGACCGGCCGCCGGCCCGTCGGTCGGCGGATGCCGCGCTGGCGCCGTTCTTCCAGGGGCTGGTCTTCGGCCGGGCGGAAGACTTGTGGGAGGCGTGGAGCGCCTGGAGGGCCGAGGCTCCGGCCGACGGCGAGGAAGCGTACTGCGCCTTCGCCCAGGCCGCGCAGCGCCATCTGGCCACCCTCCCGCGGAGGGCCCCCGCCCGCGCCGTCCCCGCGGGACGCGCTGCGGCTCCTGCGGAGCCCGCCCCGTCCGGGACGACCGCCGACGAGACCGGCCGTCGGCTACTGGCGCGCGACCGGGCCGCACGGGTCCTGGCGCAGCTGTGCGCGGACTGGCTCGCCACCACGGAGCTGACCGAACACGCCGTGGCGCGCCTGGAACAGGCTCGCGCCGAGTTCGTAGCCCTGGTCGCGAGCCGGCCGGACCGGGAACTGCCCGGTTGCACGGACTGTCCCGCGCGCTGTCGCCCCTTCGCACTTCTCGCCGACAGCCTCCCGGCCTACGCGGCGAAGGTCGCGGCGGCCGCGGACCGCCCCGTGCCGCTGGAGTCCCGCCTGTCGCTGATCGACCGCCTCGCGGACGAGTACGCTCCGGCCGCCCGCGGAGCTGTGGAGAAGGACCGTGCGGCACTGCTGTACTGCATGACGGTCACGGCCAACGCCTACGACCGCGGCCTCGGTGCGCCACCTCCCACAGAAGCCCTCGACGCCCTGCGCTCGGACCGGCCGGTGGTTCCGTAGGGGGACACGTCCCTGCGGGACTCCCGGACAGGCCACGAGTCCGGAACCATCCGACGCGGCCGCAGTCCCGCCCTCCGGCATCGGCCAGCCCGAGTCGTCCACCTTCTACAGCGGCCCCCGGGGCAGGAGGCTTCCGGGCGAACTGGGTGGCCCGCAGCCCAGGGCCCGCGGCCGGAGCAGGACAAGCCGGTAGCGCCCGGTCCCGACGGGCCGGCTGGAGCTGCAACGGCGTACGGAATCAGAGCTGGGACTTCTGGACGTCTGCCCGGTCCGGCGCGGTCCGCCCTGGTCCGGCCCGGTCGGGCACGGCGCATCAGGCGCCGGGCGGGGCCGGGCGGTCAGACCTTGCCTCACCTATCGATATTCGATAGATTTCCATCGCAACTCGATGGGAGGACAGGTCATGGGAAAGCTGGCGGTGCTCGCTCTGCGCGTCGTCCTCGCGGTGGTGTTCCTCGGCACCGTGTGCGTGCAGGCGGCGATGGTGTGGGCGTTGGTCACGCGTGAGGTGGAGGGGTCGCTCCCGCTGACCCCGATGCGGGTGATCGTGATCCTGGGCATGATGTCCGCCCAGGTGGCGCTGGTGTGCGTAGGGCGGCTGACGGCGATGGTGCGGCGCGGAACCGTGTTCTCCCACGCCGCCTTCCGGTACGTGGACGGCGTGATCGGCTCGATCGTGGCGGCCGCCCTGCTGTGGTTCGCGGTCACGGCCGTCAATGCGCCGGGCCAGCGCGAGGACCCGGGCGTTACTGTGATCATGGGAGGGATCGGCGTCGCCATCCTGGGGGTCGCGCTCATCGTGCTCGTGCTGCGGATGCTGCTCGCCCAAGCCGTCACACGCGACGGCGAAGCGGCGCAGATGAGGGCCGAGCTGGACGAGGTGATCTGATGCCCATCGCCGTCGACATCGACGTGATGCTGGCCAGGCGAAAGATGTCCGTGGGCGAGCTCGCGGACCGGGTGGGGATCACGCCCGCCAATCTGGCGGTGCTGAAGAACGGCCGCGCCAAGGCGGTGCGCTTCGCGACACTCGCGGCACTCTGCGAGGTCCTCGAATGCCAGCCGGGCGACCTGCTGCGCTGGGAGGCCGCGGACGTCGAGGGCGCCGAGGCGGTCGACCTCGCGGAGGGCTGAGCACACCGGCGCCGGAGCGGGCGCCGACGCCGACGCCAACGCCAACGCCAACGCCAACGCCAACGGTCAGCCTGCGGTCGCGCCTGCCGCCTCCTCAAGTCCCCCCGTGGGCCGAACACGGCCAGCACGACGATCCGCATGACTGGATTGCCGGGAACGGACACCACGCACACCTTCGTACTGCCCATCCGCGACCCGGACACGGTCGTGGCGTCCCCGCGGACGCCGGTTCGGTCGCCGCGATGAAGGCGCTGCACCGGGCGGAGCCGCAGCTGAGCCTCCTGGCGGCGGTCGAGCTGCAGAAGGACGCGGTGGCGCATCCCGGGTGACCGCGGAGCCGACGGCACCGGGGCGGCCGCGGAGCCGGCGCGGAGGCCGCCGCCCACGGCTCCCCCGCCGAGCCGCCACCGGTCGAGCCGCCACCGACCGACGACGCACCATCAGTTTCCGCCAGAACAAAGGGAATCGGCCCTTGATGTCGGCTGCGTGAAAGAGGCGCTAGAAACCGCCCCGCTCCGAAGTACGCTGACGCGCATGACCGACACCGGCACGAACGACGAACAGGCGTACGCCGATCTGCGTACCCTGACGGACCAGTACATGCAGGCGGTCCGTGCGCGCCTCGCCGAGATCGACTCTCCTCTCACCCGTGAGCGCGGCGCCCGGCTGGTCACCGATGAAATGCTCACCGGCGCCAAGGAGGCCAAGCTCATACGCAGCGCCGCCATGGGCGAGTTGAGGCAGGGCCGCACCCTGAAGGAGGTCGCGGAACTGACCGGGCTCTCGGTGCCGCGGGTCGACCAGTTGCTCAGGGCGAAGTGAGCGGGGCCGCCACTGCCTCAGCCGACCGCCCTGCCGACGCCGCCGCCCCCGCGGGTCCGCCGGTGCGCGGTATGCAGGGCCACTGCGGCAGTGGCGGTGGCCACGGCGACGCATCCCGCCGTCATGAAGCCGTCGCGTGAGCGCCAGGACAGCACCGACCAGCAGGACCGCGCGGACAACAGCGAGCCCAGGCTGAGCCAGGACCCTGCGGAGAGCAGCGAGAGACTGGAGCCGATGGACGCGGCTGAGAGGGCGGAGCCGACCGATCCGACGGACAGGACCGAGCCGACCGATCCGATCGAGAGGACCGATCCGACGGACCCGATGGACAGGATCGAGTCCTTGGAGCAGAGCGACAGGTAGGACCCGCCGTCGTCCCGGCACCATGGCTTCGTCGGTGCGTGCGGTGTGGTCACGGCACCGATTGTGTCACGCGGGCCCCGTCCGTACCGGCTGCTCGGCCTCTTCGGCTACTCGTCCGAGGGCAGGAGGTCCTGCGCCCTGCGTTCCATCAGCACGGGCAGGTAGGCGCGTACGCGGGCGTACCTGAGTTCCTCGTACGCGGTCTGCACCGAGCTCTGCACCAGGCCGGCGTCCACCTGCGGGTGCGACTTCATCAGCCGCTCGGCGACAGCGCGGATGGTAAGTGCGTCGTCTGAATCCGCCGTCACGCGCCTCAGCCTCCCGGTCGCTCATCCCTCTCCCATTTTCGCGGCGGGCCGTTCAACCGGGAAGTCGATCTTCCCCCTCCGGAGCCGTCCCGGGGCCCCGCACCCGTCCCCTGCGTGACCGCTCACCGCCCCGTGTCCGGCGAGTCCGGCGAGTCGGCCGCGGCCGCCGTGTCCGTGCGGCGGCGGGCGGCTTCGATGTGGCCGAGGTGGCGGTGGGTCCAGTCGCACAGCGCGTCGATCGTCACCCGCAGGGCCTGACCCGGCTCGGTGAGGGCGTACTCCACCCGTGGCGGCACCACCGGGTACACCATCCGCTCGATCAGGCCGTTGCGCTCCAGCATGCGCAGGTTCTGCGTGAGCATCTTGTGGCTGATGCCCTCGACCTCGTCGCGCAGCTCGCTGAACCGCAGGACCCGCTCCCCCAGGGCCTCGATGATCAGGAGCGCCCATTTGTTGGCGACGTCCGAGAAGATCTCCCGCGCCAGGGAGTCGGCGCGCCGCAGATCCGCGTCCTCCGGCGAGCCGGTGAACTGCTTGGTAACCATATGGTTCCCCAGTCACTGAAAAGTGCGTTCTTCCATGTCAGCGCTCACTCTCCTACGGTTCCTGAGTAACCACAAGAGACCCAAGGAGTCACAGGCCATGGCCGTCACCCTGATCAACCCCACCGGACTGCCCGAGATCGACGTCTACCGGCAGGTGTCGGTGGCGACCGGGTCGAAGCTCGTGTTCATCGCCGGACAGGTGTCCTGGGACGCCGAGGGCGCCACGGTCGGCGAGGGCGACCTCGCCGCGCAGGTGGAACAGTGCTACTTGAACGTCGGCCTCGCCCTGGCCGGGGCCCGCGGGTCCTTCGACGACGTGGCGAAACTGACCGTTCACGTCGTCGACTGGACCCCCGACAAGATGCCCCAGCTTCTGGAAGGGATCGACCGGGCGGCCGCCAGGCTGGGGGTCACCCCGGTCCCGCCGGCCACGTTGCTCGGTGTGGCGGCGCTGGATGTGCCCGAGCACCTGGTGGAGGTCGAGGCCACCGCGGTCATCGACTGACATCCGGGGCACCCGGGCGGCGCGCGACCGACCGGGAGGCGCGCGCAACCGGGCGGACCGGCCGGCGGTACGGCCCCGGTCAGTCCTCCAGGCGGTGGAGCCAGTCGGCGAGCAGCTTTTCGAGGGCGACCGTCTCCTCCGGGGTCACGAGGCGTAGGAGTCGGTGTTCGTTGGCCATGTGATCGGCGAAGGCCCGGTCGATGAGGTCGCGTCCGGCCGGGGTGAGGGCCACGATCCGGCCGCGCTGGTCGTCGCCGGAGCGGCGGCGGGTGACGAGTCCGGAGCGTTCCAGCCGGTCGATCCGCTTCGTCATCGCTCCGGTGGTGACCATGGTGTGCGCGGCGAGCTCGCCCGGCGCGCGTTCGAAGGGCTCGCCCGCGCGGCGCAGTGCGCACAGGACGTCGAACTCCCCCTCACCGAGTCCGTAGCGGTCGTAGACGAGGCGCAGTTCCGCGCCGAGCCGGTCGGCGAGGCGGTGCAGGCGGCCGATGACACCCTGCGGGCCGACGTCGAGGTCGGGCCTTTCCCGTCGCCAGTCGGCCTGGATCCGCGCCACCCGATCCGGTCGATCGACCCGGTACGGCCGATCGACCGGGTACGGCGGATCCGACCGGTCCGGGGCCGGACCGCGATCTTTGGAGGACACACTATCTTCCATGGAAGCTATATTACCTTCCATGGAAGGTAATATGCGCTGGGTGGCGCTGGGTGGCGCTGACCGCGGTGGCGCCGGTGGCCTGGGGCGCCAACTACTTCGTCACCCACGAGTTCCTGCCGGCGGACCACCCGCTGTACGGGGCCGCTCTACGGGCCCTCCCGGCCGGCCTGGCCCTGCTGGCGCTGTGCCGCCGACGGCCGCACGGAGCGTGGTGGGGACGGTCCGCCGTACTCGGGCTGCTCAACGTCAGCGTGTTCTTCGTACTCGTCTTCGCCGCCTCCCAGCTCCTGCCGACGAGCGTGGCCTCGACCGTCATGGCCGTCTCCCCCCTGGTGATGATGCTGGCAGCCCGGCTCCTGGTGGCCGAACGGCCCGGCCTCGCCCGCCTGGTGGGCGCGCTGATCGGGCTGGGCGGGGTGTGTCTCATGCTGCTGGGCGGCACGGACGAGATCAGCGTGCCGGGCGTCCTGGCGTCGGCCGGGGCGGTGCTGGTGTCGGCCTTCGGTCACATCCTGGCCAAACGGTGGAACACCACCGGCGTGGCGGGCGGCCCGGGTGACGGCGTACTCGCCTCGACCGCCTGGCAGCTCACCGCGGGCGGCCTGCTCCTGCTGCCGGTCGCCGTGGCGGTGGAGGGCGCTCCGCCGCCGGTGCCCCCGTCGGCGTTCCTGGCGTACTGCTACGTCGGCCTGGTCGCCACCGCACTGGCCTTCACGGCCTGGTTCGCCGGGCTCCGCCGCCTGCCCGCCGGGACGGTGGGTCTGATCGGGCTGCTGAATCCGGTCACGGGCGTGCTGCTCGGGACGGTGGTCGCCGGCGAGGTACTGACGGGCAGGCAACTGGGCGGGCTGGTGCTCGTACTGGCCGGGGTCGCCCTGGGACGCCCGTCGCGCACGTCCCGCCCGGGCCGTCGGGGTCCGGCCGGTACGACGCCCCTCGACGGGCGGCCGGAGGCCCCGGACGCACCGGACGCACCGGACGATCCGCGGGACCCGGCCGGCCCGCCGTCGGATTCACCCGGGGGGTGTTCCGTCGGCGGGCCGGCCCGCCTCAGCTCAGCCGGATGACCGGATCCGGTACGGCGGCCTCGACGGCCGCGGCCGTCCTGCGGGCGTGCAGCACATGCGCGTCCAGCGGCAGGGGGCTGTGGCCGACGAGTTCGAGGCCTGCGTCGGCGAGCAGGCGTGCGTAGTGGTCGGCGCGGCGTTCGCGGCCACCGACGTTGCACAGCATGTGCAGGTCCCAGGCGGTGGCCAGTGAGGGGGAGCCGTCGGTCGGCAGGAGGCGTTCCACGACGAGCAGATCCGCATGGGCGGGCATCGCGCGGGCGCAGTGGCGAAGGATCTCGCGGCAGCGGTCGTCGTCCCAGTCGTGCAGGACGCGCGAGAGGACGTAGACGTCGCCGCCGGACGGCACGTCGGCGAAGTCGCCGGCCCGGTAGTCGCAGCGCGCGCCGCAGCCCGCGGCGTCGAGCCGGCGACGGGCGGCCGCGACGGCGTGCGGGCGTTCGAGCAGGATGCCGCGCAGGCGTGGGTGTGCGGCGAGGATCCGGCCGAGGAGCTCTCCGTTCCCCCCGGCGACGTCGACGACGGTCGCCGGGGCGTGCGCCCGGGCGGCGGCGGTGACGACCGGATGCCCGGGGAGCGGGTGGAACATCCGTGAACTCGCGGCCATGGACTGGTCGAAGAGCGGGCCGAGTTCGGGATCGCGGGCGAAGTGGTCGAAGTGGCTCTCGCCGAAGAGGTGGTCGAAGGCCGGCTGCCCGGTGCGCACGGCATGGTCGAGGCCACCGAAGGAGCGGTAGAAGGGGCCGCCGTACATCAGGGCCAGCGACCGCATCGAACCGGGCGTGTCCGCGCGCAGCAGAGCACCGAGCTCCGTCAGGCGGAATCGTTCCTGCGTACGGTCCGACTCCTGGCCCCGCTCCTGGCCCCGCGCCCGGGCCGGTTCCCGCACGGGCTCCGGGTCCAGCTCCCGGATGACGGCGCCGAGCATGGCGAGGTAGCGCAGGAGTGTGGCCAGGCTTGCGCGGTCGGTGCCGGTCAGCCGGGCGAGGTCCTCGGTCCGGTACGCGGTATGGGTGTCCATGGCGTCGGGCAGGCCCAGCCGGGCGGAGGCGGCGAGTGCCTGCGTCGTCCAGGCGCCGGTGAGGAGGTGGAGGAGCGTTTCGGCCGGCTGTCGCCCGTCGCGGCGGGTGCGGTGGTACGGGTCGTCGGCGTGGGCGGCGTGGGCGGCGTGGGCGGCGTGGGCGGCGTGGGCGGCGTGGGCGGCGTGGGCGGCGTGGGCGGCGTGGGCGGCGTGGGCGGCGCGCCCCGGGTGGTCGAGATGGGCTGCGAGGGTGTCCTGGTGGTCGCCGCGTGCGTAGAGTTCCAGCCGCCCGTAGTCGCAGGCCGCGTCGGCGGGCAGGGTGAAGTAGAGGACCGTGCCGTCCTCGTGGGGGTTGTAGCCGCCGCCGTCGGGCCTCGCGCCGTGACGGACGAGGATCGCGCACAGGCCGCGCAGGGCCAGCGGCTCCGGGTCCTCGATCTCGAAGGCGAGGTGCGCCTCGTGCCGGTGGGTGCGTTCGTGGGCGGCGATCGGTTCCAGGCCCGAGTGCGGCGGCACGGTCAGGGCGAACACCTCGACCGCGCGCCGCTGCCCGTGACGGCCGTGCACCTGAGGGCGCAGGATCTGGACGTCGAGCTCCTCGGGGTCGCGCCCATGGCGCCGGGCGAGGCGCTCGCGGACCACCACGCTGGGGTGGGAAGGGGTGTCCACGGCCAGTCCGCAGCAGGCGAGTTGGGCCCGGAGGCTGTCCGCGTCCGGCGGGAAGAGCAGCAACCCCACGTGGGCGAACCGGCAGTGCCCGGCCAGCGCCTGCAGGTCCGGGCCGGCGAGGCCGGGCAGGAGGAGGGGGAGCAGGGCGGCGCTGTCGCGCTCCCGGACGAACCGGGCAGCCGCGCGCAGGCTGGCGGTGTCGTCCGGAAGCAACGTTTTGGCGGGGAAGGTCGTCGTCATCGTGGGGTCGTCCTAGGGCCGGTACGGGGCAGGGGGGCAGGGCAGGGCAGGGAGCGGAAGGGGGTACTGCGCACGGGTCACACGCCGACGTAGTTCTCGGCGAACCAGTCCTGGTGGATGCGGGAGGTGCGCAGCGAGTTGAGCCGCGAACGCTGCAGCCCGGCGAGGAAGAACGATCCGGCACCGTGGTCGTGGTCGGACGTCGCGTGCAGCAGCCGGGTCATCCAGCCGGTGAACTCCTGCGCACGCCAGATGTGCGCCAGGCACCGCTCCGAGTACGTGTCGATTCCCGAGGTGTCGCCCCGGCGCAGGGCGCCGGTCAGGGCTTGCGCCAGGATCTCGGCCTCCAGCACGGCGAGGTTGGTGCCCTTCGCGGCGGCCGGGGCGAGCAGGCTCGCCGCGTCTCCCGCCAGGAAGAGCGAGCCGTGGCGCAATGGTTCAACGACATCGCAGGTCAGGTCGAAGGCGGCGCGTTCCAGGAGTCCGCCCCGGCGCAGCGGCCCGTGGTCCTCGGCGCGCATGCGGACGTCGAGTTCGTCCCAGATCCGCTGCTCGGGCCAGGAGTCGGCGGGTGTGCCGCGCTGCCACTGCAGGTAGTAGCGGGTGACGTCCTGTGTGCGGGCCATGTGTCCGGCGAAGCCCCGGGCGTGGACGGCGTATCCGACGGCGTCGAGGCTCGGTGGGGCTTCGGCGAGCAGCCCGAGCCAGGTCACGCCGTGGTCGTGGTGGTGGTGCCGGACGGCGCCCGGTGGCAGGGAGCGGCGGGCCGCCCCGTGTCTGCCGTCACAGCCGGCGACGTAGCGGGCGGTCCACCGGGCGGGCCGGCCGTCGGGCTCGCGCGCCGTGACGTACGGCTGCGCGCCGTCCGCGTCCTGCACGACGACCGCCTCGGTGTGGAAGCGGATGCGTCCGCCGATCTCGAGGTAGTGGGCCAGGAGGTCCGTGACCAGGTTCTGCTGCGGGTAGACGTGGTGGTGCCCCCCGTCGCCGAGAGCACCGTAGTCGAGGCGGAACCGGCCGTCGTCCGTGCGGAATTCGCATGTGCCGTGGCGGATGCCCCTGCTGCGCAGGCCGTCGGCGAGGCCGTGACGCTCCAGGATCCGCGCGGTGTTCGGGGCGAGGAATCCGGCTCGGGCCCGGGTCTGCACCTGGGTGCGGGAGGCGCGTTCCAGGACGACGCAGTCGATTCCGGCGGTGTGCAACAGGACTCCGAGGACAAGTCCGGCGGGCCCCGCACCGAGGACGACCACGTCGGATGATTCACGTAACGTGTGAGAGTCGTGACTTTCCGTCATAGCGGGTGAAGCATAAGCACGCGAAGATCAATGAACACACCTGAGCCATCCGAAGGCGGGAATAGAGTGACAATCTGCGTGATCCCCGCTGCCCGCCGACGACAGGGCCGGAGCCTGGTGCCGACACTCCTCCAGTGGTGCGCTCCGGGCGTACGGGGGCACACGCGCTCTCCCCTCACGCCCCACCGCGTGCCCGCTCGTTCGGCCTACGTGGACACACGGACCGCGGGACGGACGGCCACCGAGCCGTGGACACCGCGTACCGCAAGTCGCCTGCCCGTTGCGCCCATCGGCGTTTCATGGCCTCTTCCGGAGGTCGGTACGGTCGCGCCCATGGAGTGGAGGAAAGGTCTCATCACCGATCCGGATGCAGTCGTTCGGGCGCAGGACGTGCCGGGTGACGCGCTGTTCGTTGACGTAGGTGCCGTTGCGGCTGTCCCGGTCGTGGAGTCCGAAACCGGCGCCCTCCGAGAGGATCTCGGCATGCAGCCGGGAGGCACTGGGGCTGACGATCACGATGCCGTTGTCGCTCTTGCGCCCGAAGCTGAGGGGCTCGCCGCCCAGGACCACGCTCTGCCCGGCGAACGGACCCGTGCGCCCAACGATGACCGAAGGCGCTTCACACCCCGTGAAGACGATGACGCTGATTGCTCGTACGCCGCCGACACGCGATCGAGAACGTATTCGGTTCAATCATTTTCGAGGAACTTCGAGTCCCCCTGAACCGGCCCCGGGGACCGTACGTGATGTTCGCGTCGGCCGGCGATACGAGGGAGACCGCCCCCATGCACAACGAAGAATCCGAGACCCTGGCGGAGACCGCCTTCGCGGCCGCCCCCGCGATGACCGGCGCGGGTACCGCCGCGGCAACCGCGGGGACGGCGGGCGGCACGGCCGGCGCGGACGTGCTGATCGCGGGCCGCTACCGGCTCCTGTCGCGGCTGGGCGAGGGTGGTATGGGCACCGTGTGGCGGGCTCACGACGAAACCCTGCACCGGGAGGTCGCCGTCAAGGAGGTACGGGCCCCGGCCGGTCTGGGGTCCGCCGACGTCACGCGGATGTACGGCAGGCTGGAGCGGGAGGCGTGGGCGGCGGCCCGGATACACGACCGGAGCGTGATCACGGTCCACGACGTGGTCGTGGCGGACGACCGACCCTGGATCGTGATGGAACTGATCCGCGGTCAGTCGCTGGCCGACCTGCTGCGAGCCGGGGGACCCCTCCCCCCGCGGCAGGCCGCACGCATCGGCGCGGAGGTGCTGGGCGCGCTGCGTGCCGCGCACGCCGCCGGGGTGGAACACCGGGACGTCAAGCCGGCGAACGTACTGCTCTCCGACGACGGACGGGTGGTGCTGAGCGACTTCGGGATCGCGATGGTGGAGGGCAGCACCGCCCTGACCATGACCGGCGAGGTGGTCGGCTCCCCCGAGTACCTGCCGCCGGAACGGGCGCTGGGCCGCTCCTCGGGTCCCGAGTCGGACCTGTGGTCCCTCGGCGTGCTGCTGTACGCGGCCGTGGAGGGGACCTCCCCGTTCCGGCACGACACCGCGCTGAGCACCCTGCGAGCCGTGGTGGAACAGGAACCACCGACACCGACCCGCGCCGGCCCGCTCACCCCGGTGATCGCCGGGCTGCTCCGCAAGGAACCGGCGGAACGGACCCCGGCCGCCGACGTCGCAGCAGCCCTGGGGACCATCGCGGGCGGCGCGGACGGCACCACCACGGCCTCGCGCACCCTGACGGCCACGGAGGAGACCGGCCCGGCCGTGGCCCGCCGCCCCGAGGGCGCGGCCACCCCCGCGGCCACCGCCACGGCCACCCCTGCGGCGGCGCCCTCGGCCGGACGGCCCGCCGGGCGCCGGGCGGCCTCCGCCCCGCCGCGGGGGCACCGGGCGGCGGCGTTCGTCGCGGTGGGCGCGGCCGCCTGCCTGCTGATCGCCGGTGGGCTCGCCTACGCCTTCGCCGGTCACGGCGACGACGACGCGGACGGCTCGGACGGTACGGGTGGTTCTGGCGTACGGGTGTCGGTGGCGGGGACGAACACGACCTACACCGGCGGCTGCCCCGTCCCCGAGGGCCGGGCCCCGGCGTTCACGGCGACCTTCACCGCCGCCGAGCCGACGCTGATCTCCTACCGGTGGGTGTCCGGCGACGGCTCGGTGGTGGACCCCCGATGGCGCACCCTGTCGATCGGGGACAGGGCCAACCCCACCGGCCGCGACACCATCCGGCTGACGACCTACGCGAAGACGGGCACCCTGACCACCGGGATGGCCGTGGAACTCCAGAGCCCGACCCGCGCCGTCTCCCACCCCGTCCCCTTCTCGATCACCTGTACCGGCTGACCCCCGCTCCCCCCGGGGCCCGCAGCCCGGGCAGATCGCGCAGGACCTCACGGGCCGCCCGCGCGCCGGAGGCCAGCGCGCCCTGGACGGAACCGGTGGCACGGTGATCGCCGCACACGTACCGGCCCAACGACACCCGCGAGGTACGGGTCAGCGGCTGCGGCGGCGCCATGGCGGGCAGGGCGAGTTCGGGCAGCAGCATCGAGACGGGCCCCGGTCCGGTGGCGACCACGACGGCGCGCGGGGATCTCCTTTCCCGCTGCCGTCAGCACGCCGTCGTCCGTGAGCCCCCCGTCGCCGGGGTCTCCAGCCGTACGGCGCCCTCGGGCGGGCCGGCCGCGAGGGCGCGCGGGACCGCCCCGATGCCCTCGGCCGGCAGGCAGCCGGTTCCCCGCAGCATTCTGCGCCAGACCAGGTGGAACACCCGGGCGGAAGTCTCCAGGCGGCGTGTACCGCCCGTCCACTGTGTTCCGCCCGTCGCCCCGACACGGATGCGACACCACCCCGACGGCCGGCCGCCGCCCGTCCGGACCCGCGCCGACACGCCGGCCGGGCACGGCAATCGCGTTGTCCCCCGGCCCGGCCGGGTGCGATTCTTCAACCATGACGACGACACAACAGGGCCGGGCCGAACGGGACGCGATCACGGTCGAGATCGGATACGCGCTGCTCAGCGCATGTTTCCTCGGCGCCGTCATGTTCGCCGCGATCGCCGGGCCGACGCTGGTCTGGTCCCTCCCCGCTGTGGTCGAGGAGGTCCTCCGGACGGCGGGGGCGGTGGTCGCCGGTGTCCTCGCGGTACTGCGCGTGGTCCATGTCCTGTGGCGGTTCGGGCACCCCCGCTGAGGGGTGCCCGAACCCTTCGCACGACGGACGGCACTACGGCGCGACGGCGGTCAGCCGGTGGGGTCCATGGCGGCGGTCATCTCCGCCAGTACGGTCCGCCGGTCCTCGCCCGGGCGGGGCCGCAGGGGACGGGCCAGGCGGCTGCTGTCGTAGTGCCAGCGGTGGTCCAGGTCCCGGGGGACCGTACCCGTCTCGCGGATGTCGGCTTCGGTGCCCAGGAGTTCGGTGAGCTCCTGGGCGAGGTCGCGCCAGGACACGTGGCCGCTGCACGCGTTGGCGACGCCGTGAACGGGCCGGTCCAGGCACTCGGCCACCGCGCGGGCCAGGGCCGCCGCGTGCACCCAGGCGGCTCCGTACCAGGCGTGTCCGCCGGTTCCGGGACGGGGCAGTTCGATCGGCCGGCCCTGGCGGGCGGCCTGGTAGAGCGTGCCGATGGCGCCCCAGCGCAGCTGTTCGCGCAGCCGGTCGTGCGCACCCCAGACGATCGGTGACCGCACGGCGCTCGCGCCTCCGCGTCCCCCGGTGCCCGCGGCGTGCAGCACCATCGCCTCGCAGTCGAGCTTGGCCTTCCCGTAGGGGCTGACCGGCTCGTGCGGCGCCGACTCCTCGGCGACCCGGTCCGTACCGGGGTGCCCGTAGGCGTCGACGCTGCTGACGAAGACGAACGGTCCGCGCCGCCAGGCGTCGACCATGGCCCGCATCGCCGCAAGGTCGACGTCGTGCCGGGTGAAGGTGCAGGCGGCGTGGACGACCGCGTCCGCCTGTGCGACGGCGTCCCGGAGCCCGTCCGGGTCGCCGAGGTCGCCCTCGATGACGTCGACGCCCTCGGTGGCGATCAGATGGGCGGACTCGGGCCGGGCCAGTGCCAGCACGGGACGTCCCCGTGCGGCGAGTTCCCGCACGACGAAGGCGCCGACGCCGCCGGTCGCCCCGGTGACCAGTACCGTACCCGGGCGGACGTCCCGGGAGCGGGGGGCCGGCCGGCTCGCGGCCTTCGCGGCGCTCCGGCGTGCCGCCCGTTCGCCGAGGAGGGCGGTCAGGGCCCGCGGTGTGCGGGCCTGGAGCACGTCGAGTCCGGTGAGCGGCAGTGCGAGGTCCGTGCGCAGCCGTTCGGCGAGCTGAACGGCTTTGAGGGAGTGGCCGCCGAGGGCGAAGAAGTCGTCGTCCGGTGCCGGCGGCAGACCGAGCACGGTGGTGAAGGCCTCCGTGACCGCTGCGGCCCGCGGGTCGGCGGGAGCGCTCGGGCCGGACGGCGCGGACGAGCCGGGCAGTCGCGCGGGATCGAGCGGCCCGGCGGCCGTACGCGGCAGTGCGTCGAGCAGCGTGACGGCGGCGGGTACGGCCTCGGGCGCGAGCGACCGGCGCAGCAGGCCCAGCAGTTCGTGGCCGGACGGGCCGATGCCGTCACGCAGTACGGCGTAGGCGACGGCCGGTCCCCGCACGGGCCGGACCACCTCGGCGTCGACGACCTCCGGGTGGGCGCGCAGGGCCCGAGCAGCCGGGTGGCTGCCGTCCTCCGGGGCCGGGCCGTCCCCGGCGGCGGCGAGGTCCGGGCCGGGCAGGGGCAGCTCGGCCAGGGCCCGTTCCGGGTCGGCCGCCACCGCGTGGAGCAGCGCCGCGTAGTCCCGTACGGCCGCCTCCGCGACGGAGTCGTCCAGCGTGTGCGCGTCGTACTGGACCAGTGCCCGGGGCTGCTCGGCATCGTCCAGTGCCAGACCGTACGACACGGTGAACTTCGCGCCGTCGGTGGGGACGTCGACGTACTCGGCCGAGGTACCGGGGAGCCGGAGCACCGTCGGCTCGCCGAGGACGTCGCAGGTGACGCGGACGAGCGCGGTGCCGTCGGCGCCGCGCGCTCCGGCGCCGAGGCGTTCGAGGACCAGGTCGAAGGGGACGTGCCGGTGGCGCTGGGCCTCCAGGAGTGCCTCGTTCACGCGTCGCAGCAGTTCCGCGAAGGTCGGGGCGCCGGAGACGTCCACGCGTACCGGCAGGGTGTTGACGCACAGGCCGACCAGGGCGCGCATGGCTGTTCCGCTGCGGTGGGTGCCGGCCACTCCGATGACGAGGTCCTCGTCGCCGGTGAGGCGGTGCAGTGCGGCGAAGGCCGCGGTGAGGGTCACCGCGAAGAGCGTGGCCCGCCGCTGTGCGCCGAGTGTCCGCAGGGCGTCGGGGACGGCCGGTGCGAGCGGCACGGTGTGCACGGCCGCGGGACGCACGGCCGTCTGCGGCGTGTCTCCCGCCCGCCGGGGCAGGCGCGGTGGGGCGGCGTCGGCCAGCAGGTCGCTCCAGTGCTTCAGTTCCGTCTCGAAGCCCGGCAGGCCGTCGTGCTCGCGGCGCGCGTGGTCGGCGTACTGCGGGGCCTCGGTGAGCGCGGGCGGGGCCGCCGCGCCGGTGGCGGACGCGTAGAGGACGGCCAGTTCGCCGGCCACGGTCTCCAGCGACGCCCCGTCCATGGCGATGTGGTGGAACGTCAGCAGCAGGGTGTGGTCCTCCGGCCCGTGCCGCAGGACGAGGGCCCGTACGGCGTCCGCGGCCGCGAGGTCGAACGGCCGGGCGCTCTCGCGCCGCAGCAGCGCGGGTGCCTGGGCCGGGTCGGTGTCGACGACGTGCACGGGGACCGTCCGCGGCGTGGGGAGCACCTCCTGGTAGGGCTCGCCCTCGTGCTCCGCGTAGCGGGTGCGGAGGATGGAGTGCCGGGCCACCAGGGAAGTGAGGGCGGTGGCGAGGGCGGCCACGTCGAACGGGCCGCGCAGCCGGGTGGCGAACGGTACGTGGTACGAGTCCCCCGCGCCGCCGAGCCGTTCCATCAGCCACATGCGGCGCTGGGCGCGGGACAGCGGGACCCTTCCGGCCTCCGGCCCGCCGCCCGCGTGCGGCTCGCCGCCCGCCTTGGGGAGGCCGCCCGCCCCGGGGGCGGTGGCGGCGGCCGGGGCGCCGGCGGGTCCGGCCGCCGTGCGCCGGGCCGTTCCGGCGCGGGCCCGGCGCAGCAGTTCCCGCTGGAGTTGCCGGCGGTCGTCGTGGGCCGCGGGGTCGGCGTCAGTGGGCATCGCTGTGCTCCGGTGTCTCGGGGTGGAGGTCTCGGTGGGCGTCCAGGAGGGCGCGTTCGACCAGCGCGGCCTGAGCGGCGACGGTCGGGGCGGCGAAGAAGTCGGCGAGGGCGATCTCCACGCCGAGCTCCTCGCGCAGGTCCTCGGTGACGACGAGGGCGAGCAGGGAATGGCCGCCGAGGAGGAGGAACTCGGAGTCGGCGCGGGTCACCTCGGTGCCCAGTGCCCGGCTCCACACCTCGGCCACGGCCTGTTCCAGCGGAGTCATCGCGGCCGGCTCGTCGGCGGGCCCGCTCTCGGCGGTGCGTACGCGTCCGGTCAGGGCACGCCGGTCGACCTTGCCGGCCGGGGTGAGGGGCAGCCGTTCCAGCAGGGTGACCGCGTCGGGCACCAGGTGGGCGGGCAGGACCGCGGTCAGCCGCTCGCGCAGCGCCGCTCCGGTGGGCACCGGGCCGGGCGCGGCGACGACGAACGCGACGAGGCGTGCCTCGGGGGTCCCGGCGCCGTCGACGGTGACGGCGGCGTCGTCCACGTCCGGCTGCTCACGGAGGGCGTGTTCGACCTCGGCGGGTTCGATGCGGAAGCCCCGTACCTTCACCTGGTCGTCGTTGCGGCCGTGGAAGTGCAGGATGCCGTCGGGGCGGAGGGAGACGATATCGCCGGTGCGGTAGAGCCGCCCGCCGACGGCCGCATGCTCGACGAACCGTTCGGCGGTGAGTTCGGGCAGGCCCGTGTAGCCGTGGGCGAGCCTGCTGCCGCCGACCCACAGCTCGCCCCGGTCCCCTTCGGCCACCGGACGGCCGGCGGGGTCGAGGACGTGCGCCGTGGCCCCGGCGATGGGCCTGCCGATCGGTACCGGCCCTTCGCAGTCCTGCACCGTGACCCGGTGGGCGGTCGCGAAGGTGGTCGTCTCGGTCGGTCCGTAGCCGTTGACGAGCTCCAGCCAGGGGAAGGCGGTGAGCACCTCGCGGGCCTGTGCGGCGGCCATCGCCTCGCCGCCGACGACGACCGAGCGGAGCTGGGCGAAGACGCGGGAGCGGCGCGCGGCGAGCTGGTGGAAGAGGGCGGTGGTGAAGAACGCCACCGTCACGCCGTGCCGTTCGACGTGCCGGGCGAGGTCCTCCAGGGAGGGCCGCTGCTCGGTGCAGACGACGACCGCCGCACCGGCCGCGAGGGCGACCCAGACCTCGAACGTCGAGGCGTCGAAGGTCATGGGTGAGTGGAACAGGACGCGGTCGCGGCCCGTGAGGGTGACGTAGTCGGGCGCGGTGACCAGCTCGGCGATGGCGCCGTGCGGCACGAGGACGCCCTTGGGGCGGCCCGTGGAGCCGGAGGTGAACATGATGAACGCCGGGCTGTCCGGGTCGGACTCGTCGACGGGGTGGCCGCTCGTGAGCGGCTCCTCGGGCAGGGGGAGCACGGGGCCGGGGAGGGTGGCCGCGTCCAGCAGCTTCGCATCGCCGAGGGTGAGCGTCACCTCCGCATCGGCGATCATCGCCTCGGTGCGCGGCCGGGGTTGGGCCGGATCGAGGGGCACGCACACGGCTCCGGCCAGCCACAGCCCGAGCTGCGCCACGACCGTCCGGTACGAGCGCGTCGTCAGCAGCGCCACCCGGTCGCCGCGGACCACCTCGTGTTCGCGCAGGCGGGCGGCGAGGGCGTGGCCGGCCCGGATGAGCCGGCCGTAGGTGAGGGTCGTGTCGCCGTCGACGACGGCGAGGGCGTCGGGAGTGAGCTCGGCCTGCCGGGCGACGAGCGCGGGCAGGGTGGTGGCCCTGCCGGGCGCCGGGGCGGCGGGCTGCGGGGTACCGGGGGGCGTGCCGGGCGCGGTCATGTGGGACGCGGTCATGTCAGGCTCCTTCCGGGCGCGGGGTCCGTCGTTGTTCGACGAGGGCGGCGAAGGTGCGCAGGTCCGGGCTGCGCAGCAGCTCGGGGGCGCGCAGGCGTACGCCGGTCTCCGCTTCGACGGCGGCCAGCAGGCGTGCGGCGATGATGGAAGTTCCCCCGGCGTCGGTGAAGTTGTCGGCCAGTCCGGCGCCGGGCCGGCCGAGGAGGTCCCGCACGGTCGTCAGCACGAGCCGCTCGGTGGCCGTGGCGTCGGCGTCGGCGTCCGCCGGGGCGCCCGCGGTGCCGGTCCGGTGCGTCTGCGGAGCCTCGGACCGGGCCAGGGCCGCCAGGGCCGGCCGGTCCACCTTGCCGTTGGCGTCGAGCGGGAAGCCGTCGACGATCCGGACTCCGGCGGGGACGGCCTGCTCGGGGAGCCAGGCGCGGACCGCGTCGAGGAGTTCCCCGGGCGCCGGGTCGGCGCCGTCGGCGGCCCGTACGTGGGCGACCAGGCGGCCGTGGCCGGAGCTGTCGCGCAGCACGGTGACGACGGCGGTGCGCACGCGGGGGTCCTGCTCGAAGGCGGCTTCCACCTCGACCGGTTCGATTCGCACTCCGCTGATCTTCACCTGGTCGTCGCGGCGGCCGAGGAAGTCGAGGCTGTCGTCGGCGTTCATGCGTACCCGGTCGCCGGTGCGGTACAGGCGGTCGACCGCGGGCAGTTCCGCTTCCTGCGGGGGCGCGGTGAAGCGGCGGGCGGTGAGTTCCGGGTCGAGGTAGCCGAGGGCCAGGCAGTGGCCGCCGACGCGCAGTTCGCCTTCCTCGCCGCGTGCGACGGGGCGGCCCTCCTCGTCCGTGACGACGAGGGTGACGCCCGGCAGGGCGGTGCCGATGGGGGGCGGCGTCCGGTCGCCGGCCTCCGGGTCGGTGCCGCGCATGGTGTGGGCGGTGGTGAGGACGGTGGCTTCGGCGGGGCCGTAGGCGTTGTGGACGGTGGCGGTGACGTCGGCGCCGGGCCGGCGGCGCATACGGTCGCCGCCGACGACGAGGTGACGCAGCTTCAGGCCCTGCGGCCACGGCCGGTCCAGGAGCGGCTCTACGGTGGGCGTGGCCGCCACGGCGTGCGTGAGGGCGGCCTCACGCCACCAGTCGGTGAGGACGCTGCTGTCCCAGCGGGTGTCGTCCGGCGCGGGGACGAGGGCGGCGCCCGAGGTCAGCGCGGCCCACAGTTCCAGCAGGTGCGGGTCGAACGCGACGCCGATGAGCAGCGACTGGCGGTCGCCGGGTGCGAGACCCGTCTCTGCCCGGTACCAGTCCAGGGCGACGGAGAGCGAGGGCTCGGCCACGGCCACCGCCTTGGGGCGGCCGGTGGAACCGGAGGTGAGCACGGCGTACAGGGAGCCCCTGGGCGCGCGACGGTTGCCGCAGACGGTGTCGGTGAAGGCCGCGACCGCGGTGGCGGGGGCGTTGACGCCTTCGGTGGGCAGCGGCAGCGGGACCTGCTCCCCGCCGCGGTGTGCCCCGGGCAGGACGTCGGGGTCGCCGATGAGGCAGGCCACGTCGAGGTCCTCGGTGACGGCCTGGGTGCGGCGTTCGCCGGGGCGGGGGCCGAGCGGCAGGTAGACGGCGCCGATCCGGGCGAGGGCGACGGCGGCCACCACCAGGGCGGCGGACCGGTCGAGGCAGACTCCGACGAGGTCGCCGGGCCGGACGCGGTCGCCGAGGGCCGCCGCGACCCGCACGGCCGCCGCGTCGAGGTCCTGGTACGTCCAGGTCCGGGTGGAGTCGATCACCGCCGGGGCCTGCGGGGAGCGCCGGGCCCAGTCCTCGAAGCGGGCGAGCACACGGGTCGGTTCGGCGGAGGGGCCGTGCGCGATGCTCGGCGCGGCAGCGGCAGCGGCAGCGGTGGCGGCGGTGGGCACGGTGGGAAGGAGCACTGCGGTCGGGGACTGGATCATCACGACTCCGTGGAGGGCGAGGCGGCGGCGAGGGCGAGGGCGGCGGCCTGGTCGGCGAGCACCGGGTTGCGGAAGAGCACCTTCAGCGGTGGGCGCGTGCCCAGCCGGGGCTCCAGCCAGGCGGCCAGCTCGGCGGCCAGCAAGGAGTGGCCCCCGCTGTGGAAGAAGTGGGAGCGGGCGTCGAACCGGCTGTGGCCGAGGACCTTGCGCCAGCCTTCGGTGACCAGGGCCGTCATCGGATCGACGGGCCCGGTGGCCGTCGGCCCGGGCTCGGCGCCGGTGCCGGCGTCGGCGTCGGCGTCGGCGTCAGCGCGGGACGCCGCCGCGCACCCGGCTTCGGACCCGGACCCGGACCCGGCCTCGGACCCGGACCCGGGCGCCGCGGTGTCCTCGGGGTCCAGCGCCGCCGCTCGGCGGGACAGTGCCACCCGGTCCGGCTTTCCGCCGGCGAGGGTCGGCATGCTGTCCAGGGGTGCCCATCGGGCGGGCACGAGGGGGCCCGGCAGGCGGCGGCTCAGCTCGGCATGGAGTGCCTTCTCGTCGAAGGCCGGGCCGTCGGCTCCGTCCTCGGCGCATTCGAGGAAGCCGACGAGCCGGGGCCCGCCCGCGCCCTCCCGGTCCAGGACGACCGCGCAGGAGCGGCCGCCGAGCGCCGCGGACGCCGCCGCCTCGATCTCCTCCAGCTCGATGCGGTGACCGCGGAGCTTGATCTGGTTGTCGCGCCGCCCGAGGAAGTACAGCAGCCCGTCGAGACCGCGGTAGCCGAGGTCTCCGGTGAGGTAGACGCGCTGCCCGTCGAGCGCGTCGACGGTGACGAAGCGGGCGGCGGTCGCCTCCGCGTTGCCGGGATAGCCCTCGGCGAGGCCGGGTCCTGCGACGGCGAGTTCTCCGACCGCCCCGGTCGGCAGCGGGCGGTGGTGGGCGTCCAGTACGTGGACCCGCTCGCCCGGGAGCTCGGTGCCCAGGGGGATCTCGGCGCCGGTGGCGAGTGCGTCGCGGGAGATCTCGTGGACGGTCGAGCTGATGGCCGCCTCCGTGACGCCGTACACGTTGAGCACGGTGGCGTCGGTGTCGGCGAGGACGCCGCTCAGTGCCTCGGCGGGAAGGCGCTCGCCGCCCAGGACCAGGAGCCTGGGCACCCAGCTCTCGTCGCGCAGGGCCGGGCGCAGGTCCTCGCGGGTGGCGAGGAAGTAGCTGGTGGGCAGGTTGGCGACGGTCACCCGGGCCGCTGCGAGCAGTTCGGCGAGTTCCGCGCCCGTGGGCACCTCGTGCTCGGGCAGGACCAGGCAGGCACCGGCGTGCAGGGTCGGCAGCACCTCCTCCAGCGCCACGTCGAAGGACGGCTGGGCGAACATCAGCACCCGGTCGGAGGAGGTGAGGCCGAACCGGTCGGCGGTCGCCGTCATGTGGTGCACCAGGGCGGCGGGGCCGACGGCGACCGGCTTGGGCGTCCCCGTGGAGCCGGAGGTGTGGATGACGTACGCGGCGGCGGGCAGTACGGCGCCGTCACGCGCGGGCGGCAGCACCGGGGCGTCGATCCGGACGGCCGGCAGTCCTTCCGGCAGGTCCGGGGTGCCGTCGCCGGTCAGGACCAGCGCCGGGGCGAGCCGCTCCAGCAGCAGGCCGAGCCGGGCCGGCGGGTCGGACGGGGACAGCGGGCAGTGGACGGCGCCGGTCCGCAGGCACGCGAGCAGGGCGACGACCGAGTCGGTGCCCCGGGGCAGGACGGTGGCCACCGGCCGGCCGGCCGTGACGCCTGCGGCCGTCAGCCGCTCGGCGAGCGCGCCGACGCGCTCGCCGAGCTCGCCGTAGGTGAGGCGGCGGGCGCCGCACAGCAGGGCGGGCAGCGACGGGTGGTGCGCGGCCACCGGGTCCAGCGGATCGCGGTCGGCCGGGACGGGCGGGGCCTCGGCGGGCGGTTCGACGGCGGTCGGAGCGAGGTCGGCGAGCGGGGTCCCGGGGCTGTCGAGATAGGCGCGCAGCAGGTCGAGGAAGCGGCCGGCGACGAGGCGGGCCACGTCCTCGCCGAAGA
Source organism: Streptomyces sp. NPDC090021 (assembly GCF_044748225.1). NCBI lineage: Bacteria > Bacillati > Actinomycetota > Actinomycetes > Kitasatosporales > Streptomycetaceae > Streptomyces > Streptomyces sp. NPDC090021. The sequence goes on from NZ_JBIVFO010000022.1 coordinate 66,712, forward strand.
GGTCCGTGTCGTAGTCCCAGACCAGCGTCATGCCGGGCGCGCCGTGGCGGGTGGTGACGCCGCGCCGGTCGTCCGGGAGCAGGACCACGTCGAGGTCGAAGCGGGTGGTGCCGGTGTTGAAGCCTTCGAAGAGGGTGATGTCGAGGCCGGGAACGTCGATCTCGGGCAGCGGTGCGTCGTGGGCGCTGAACATGACCGAGAAGAGCGGGTTGTCGGCGCCGGAGGTGTGCATGCCCAGGGCCCGGGTCAGCTCCTGGACGGGGACGTCCTGGTGCGGCAGGGCCCTGATGAGGGTGTCGGTGACCTCGTCCATGGTGTCCTGGGCGGGGGCGGCGGCGTCCAGGGCGAGCGGCAGCGGGATGGTGTTGACGAACATGCCCACGGCGTCCTCGTATCCGCGGGGACGGTTGCCGACGGCGGTGCCGATGACCATGCGGGAGCGGCCGCTGTGCCGGCGCAGGAGCTCGGCGAACAGCCCGAGGAGCGTGGCGAAGGGGGTGAGGCCGCGGGTACGGGCGTGCCCGCGCAGGCGTTCGGCGAGATCGGCACCGATCGTCTGGCGGAGCTGTCCGCCATGGTGCCTGCGGCGGGCACCGGGGCGGGTCAGGCCCGGGAGCGGCAGGTCGTGCTGCTGGTCGTGGAGTTCGGCCCGCCAGAAGTCGAGCGACTCGGGGGCGTACGCGGTTTCGGCCCGCTCCCGGACGTGGTCCGCGTAGGACGGGGCGGGCGGGAGCTCCAGGGTCTCGCCGAGGACATGGGCACGGTAGACGCGGAAGACGTCGTCGAGCAGGATCGCGAAGGAGTGTCCGTCGTGGATCAGGTGGTGCTCGACGTGCACGAGCCGGTGGTGGCGCTCGGCCAGCCGCACGAGCGTCCAGCGGATGAGCGGTGCCTCGAAGGTGTCGAGCGGGGTCTCGGCCTCGGTGCGCAGCAGATGCGCGAAAGCGGCCTCCGGGTCCTCCTCCGTGCTGAGGTCGACGGTGTGCAGCCTCGGCGCGCACTGTGGTGCGACCTGCTGCGCCGGTACGGATCCGGTGGAGGCTACGAGTTCGAGGCGCAGGCCGGGGTGGCGCGCCAGGGTGGCGGCGAGCCCCCGGTGCAGTGCCGCGGTGTCGAGCGTGCCCCACAGGTCGAGTGATGCGGTGAAGTTGTAGGCGCGACTGCCGGGCTGCATCTGCTCGTGCAGCCAGACGATCTCCTGCGAGGAGGAGAGGGCGAACATGGGCGATCCCTGAGGTTGTCGGGTCGGTCTCCGGTGCCGGTCACGGTCGTGTCCGGCGGTGGTGCGGGCGGCCCCGCGGGTCGCGCGGTGCCGTTTTCTGCGTGGGGGGATTGCCGTGGGGGGGGAGGCTTGGGGCCCGGGGGGATGCGCCGGGGCGTCGGGGTGCGCCGGGCGCCGGTGCCTCTCGCGCGGCTGCGCGTGAGCGCCGGGGCGCGGTGGCCTCGGGTCGGTGGGGCGTCGGCGGTGGCCGGGGTGCCTGCGACGCGCCGGACCGATCGGGTTGGCGGGAGCGGGGGCGGGCGGGGGCGCGTCGTTCCCGGGGCGGGGCGGTGATACCGCTGCGGCGCGGGGGGCCTCGGTGGGGACCGGCCGTCCGGGCTGCGGGTTCACCGCACCGCGGGGTCCGAGGGGCGCAGCGCGTGGGTGAGCGCGTCGAAGGCCCGGTGTGCGGTCCCGTCGTCGAGGACCGCCCGGTCCCACACCATCCGCAGACGGATCTCCGCTCCCTGCGTGACGGACAGGGCGAAGGGGGCGCGGACCGGCCTGCCGTCGACGTGGATCTCCCGTCCTTCGACTCCGGCCAGCTTCAGCGGCGGGCGGCGGGTGTCGTCGTCCACGGTGAGCAGGCCGTCGAGGCCTCCGGTCCAGCGTGAGCCGGCGGAGCGTACGGCGGCCACGACCGCGTCGAACGGTACGTCGGCCCGGTCGAGGTCGTCCCACCAGGCGTCGGCCGTCCCTTCCGGGCCGGTGCCGGTGCCGCGGCCCGTGTCGACCGGGAAGACGAGGGTGTTGAGGAAACAGCCGACGACCGGTTCCGCTCCCGTGGGGCGGCCGCCCCACGGGTAGCCGAGCGGCACCGCGCGGTCGGTGCCGTACAGCTCACGGGTCGCGGAGCGGCACGCGTCGAGCAGTCGGGGGAAGGACACGCCGCCGCCGTGCGCGGGCAGCCGGGCCTGCGCGGCGCCGCTGGGCCGTGCTCCCCCGGGCACGCGTTCCGGGCGGGGTGCCGGGGCGTGGGTGTCGAGCGCACACAGCCGGTCCGCCCAGTACGCGGCCGCCTCGGGCGTCTCCGCTCCTTCCTCGGCGGCGAGTTGGCCGAGGACCGCGTCGCGGTAGGCGGCGAGTTCGGCGTGCGTCTCCTCCGGTGCGGTCAGGGCTGCGGGGTCGTCCTCGCCGTAGGCGGCGCCGAGTTCGTCGACGATCCGCGCGAGCGAACGGCCGTCGCAGGCGGCGTGGTCGAGGACGACCGCGAGGATGTCCTCCTCGCGTTCCTCGTCGCCCACGAGGAGGAGCCGCATGGCGGGGCCCTGCGCGTCCCAGGAGGCCAGTGCGCGACGGATCGCGTCGGCGGGTGACTCCCCCGGCAGGAGGTCCGGCCGGGTCACGCCGACGTCCGGATCGGCGGGGACGCTCAGGACGGGTGTGCCGCGCACCACGCCGACGCGCGAGCGCAGGGCGGTGTGCCGGGCGGCCAGTCCGCGGGCGGCGGCCCGCAGCCGTTCGGGGTCGACGCTCCCGCGGGGGAACGCGAAGAACATCGGTACCAGGTCGGGGCGTCCCGACGGGTCGAGGGACCGTACCAGCACGAAGCGGCGCTGTGCTCCGGTGACCGGCAGGAGGGTGTCGGAGCGGTCGCCGGCCAGGCGTCGGTAGCGGTCCAGGTACTGACTGGTGATGCTGAGCACGTCGTCCTCTTCGTCGTGTCCGCGGTCGGGCGGAACGGTGTGGCGGTGGCTGCCGGCGTCAGCCCGTGGGTGCGGGAGCCGGGCGTTCGTCGCCGTCGGTGGCGGCGGCGGTGTCCCGTGGGCTCCCGGGGGTGGTGGCGCTGCCGGCGCCGTCGTGGTCGTGGTCCTGCGCGGCGGGCAGGTCCCGCATCCGGCGCAGGGGGGAGAGCAGCAGTGGCAGGGGGACGGCGAGGATGCCGACGGCGCACCAGGCGAGCGCCGTGCGCGACCCGTAGGACTGGGCGAGGGCTCCGCCGAGGAGCGCGCCGAGGGGCAGGGTGCCCCACATGAGGAAGCGCAGGGTGGCGTTCATCCGGCCGAGGAGCCGCGGCGGGCACATCCCCTGGCGGAAGCTGACCTGGGCGACGTTGTAGACGACGGCGCCGAAGGAGACGACCGCAGAACCGGCGGCGAACAGGACCGCGCCGACGACGCCGTGCCCGGACAGGGGCCACAGCAGCGCGAACGGGCCGGTGACGAGGAGGGACAGGAGGATGACCCGGGCCTGTCCCAGCCGGGTGGCGAGACGTCCGGCGCACAGGGCGCCGAGGAGTCCTCCCACAGCGGACGCGGAGAGCACCAGGCCCAGTCCGCCGGCCTCCAGGCCGACGACGCGGACGAGGTGCACGGTCTGGGTCGCCATGAGGACGGCCGTGCAGAAGTTGGCGAGGCCGGTGGTGAAGGCGATGACGCGGAGCAGCGGGTGCCCGAAGATGAAGCGGACGCCCTCGCCGATCTCCTTGCGCAGGGACCCGCCGGGGGCGCGCTCGGGCACCTCCTCGGTCTTGTCCACGCGGAGCAGGAAGAGCGCGGAGAGGACGTAGCCGACGGCGTCGACGATGACCGCGAACTGCGCTCCGACGAGCTGGACGAGTCCGCCGCCGATGCCGGGACCGGTGACGTGGGCGGTGGAACGGACCGTCTCCAGCGCGCCGTTCCCTGCCACGAGTTGTTCGCGGGGCAGGATCTGCGGCAGGTAGCTCTGATGGGCGACGTCGAAGAACACGGTCGCCACGCCGGTCACCAGCGCGACGGCGTACAGCTGGACCATGGTCAGGACGTCGGCGAGCGCGGCGGCGGGGATGCTCAGCATGGCCACGGCGCGCACCAGGTCCGCGCGGATCATCAGGGGTCGTTTGCGCATGCGGTCGGTGAGCGCACCGGCGGGCAGCCCGACGAGCAGGAAGGCGGCGGTTTCAGCGGCGGTCAGGAGACCCACCTGGAAGGCGGGGGCGTCGAGTTCGAGGACGGCCACGAGGGGCAGCGCCACCAGCGTCACCTGAGCGCCGACCTGTCCCGCGGCGGCTCCCGCGAGCAGGAGTCGGAAGTCGCGCAAGCGCATGGGGCCCCCGGTGGAGGCTCCGGATCTGTCGGACATGTGAACGACATTCACGGATCCATCGATCAAGAGTCAAAGTAAACCTGTCACTTTCGGACTCGTTTTGCTGCACCGTGGACGTCGATCAGGAAATTCTTCACACTACCCGGGGTAAGACCGCGTGAATTCCCGTCGGTTGCACGCCCGTCGGGGGCAGGCGGAGCAAGGGGGAACAAGGGGCGCGAGGGAGAGGACGACGGCGCTCCTCACCCTGAGTGACCAGTCCAACCCTGACTGAAAAGGTTCACCTGTGATCACGCCGCTGCGGAGCCGCTCATTCCGTCGGTTATGAACGCCGCCCGGTGCAGGCGCGCTTGCCGCAGCCCCGGTCGCTGGCGCTCGGCCCGGGAAGCGCTCCACTGCCGCGCGGACCCTCGTCCACACGGCCGCCGGCACCGTGACGACGGTGATGGAGCTGCACGTCGAACGCCCCCTTCGGCTGGGCAGGACGTTCGCCTACACGGGGCTCTTCCGGGTCGAGGGCGACCAGGCCGTGCACCGGGTCGACGTCGGCACCTGGCCGTTCCGGCCGGGCCAGGAACTGCGCCGCCGCGCCGCCCTCGTCGACCCGGACCACCTGGTGCTCGAACCCCTGCACCCGGGCCACGGCCTCACCCTCTCCCTGACCTGGAGACGCACGGGCACCGGCTGACCGGGGCGCCCGCAGGCGGCCATGCCGGGCGCGCCACGGGCCGTCGGACGAGCTCGCCCGGTTCCTGGTCGAGCTCACCGCCGGGCTCACCGTGCGCGGGATGGCCCGGCGGTACGGCGGTGGCAGGACCAGCCGGGGCGAGTACCGCTCCGGAAGCCGGATCATCCCGCCGGGCCGACTCGACGCGGTGGCGCGGGACCGGGGGCCGCATCGCGCTCCGCGCCCGCAACGACGCGCGCACGGGCGGGCGCCCTGCTGCCTCATCCGGGATGAATCTTTCCCCCGACCGGGGATCCCCGCTGGTCGCATGGGGTGAAAGGAGTGCGTCACTCGTTTCCCGACCCCGTCCGGGAGGCGTTGACGGGGACGTGAATACCTCAAGCACCGCCCCGATACTGTCCGCCCCTCTCACCGCCGAGGCGCCGCCCACCGTGCACGACTCGGGCGCGGACACCGCGCCCGGCGTCATACTCATCCACTCCTGCACCTCCCTCGGCGGCACCCTGGTCGTCCACCTCGCGGGCGAGATCGACCACTTCAGCGCCGCACCACTGAGGGCGTTCCTGGCCTCGGCGGCCGACAACGGCCACACCGGCCTGGTGCTGGACTGCTCGCGGGTCACCTTCTGCGACTCGGGTTTCCTGGCCGCCCTGGACTGGTGGCCCCGGCAAGGACGCCGCCTCAGGCTCACCCGTCGCTCCCAGGCCGTGGAACGCCTCCTGCGCGCGGCCGCCTCGGTGACCCGGCCTCCCCACGGCTCCCTGGCCCGCCGCCGCCCGTCCTCTTCACCTTCGTCGCACCTGGGCCCCACGGGGTAGACGAGGCGTGCGTGGTGGGCCCAGGCCGCCCCGCCGCACGCGGCCGGGATCCGGCCGGCGCTGCTCGCCCGGCTCCATGTGTCCCTGAGGAGCGCGTCGTTCGGTTTCCGATGACGTCGGCGCCGCACCGGTTCCCGTCACCGGCCGGGCCGTTCCGCGCGGAGCGCGGCCTGCCCGGCCAGTGCGTGCCGGGCAGGCCGCGCTCCGCGGGCCGCCGGATCAGCCGAAACTGCGCCGGTGTTCCCTGCTCTGCTGCGGTGGGATGGTGCGCAGTCGGCGGGCAGGGGGCCGGCCCCGTTCGGTCCTGCGCACGTCCTGGTCACCGGATCGGACAGCGGTCTGGTCGGGTTGCGCCGGTGCCACCGCCGGGAAGAGCGCGATCGCAGCGATGGATGCCGCTACCGCGACGAGGATGATTGCAATGCTCACAGACATGAATCCCGCCTTTCGCCTTGACCTTTACACCCTATGGCTACTCAGCGTTTCCACTATCAGCCGCTCTAAACACGTTAAGTGACGCCCATTCAGGCCCGGTCACTTCTTCTCGCGGGTGAAGGCCACCGGTCGGCGGGCACCACGGCACTCGTGACGCGGTACGCACCGGGGCCCACGCCCAGCCGGGCCGGTTGCCCGTTCCGTTCACGCACCCCTCCCCCACGGTGATCGCACCCCGTACGGCCGGGGCGACGGCGGTCCGGAGCCAGGGGCGGCGGCCGGGTGGACGGTGCCCTGGCGGTGGATGGTGCCGTACGGCTCCTGGATCGCCTCCTCTACCGCTTCGGCGTCGTCCCCGTGGAGCGCACTGATCAGGTCCGCCGACCGTACCGATCCACTGACAACGCACCGCCGGTGATCGCGAACGGCTTCTGTCGGCCAAACCCGTCAACCGTCGCAGTCCGAGGCGTACTGGGCGTCTCGAAGGCGGGCCTTCGACGACCCGACCGGTGCTGAACTGCATGGATCCACCGCTCGTGGCCGGGCGTCCGCCGGGCGGAAGCCCCGGGTCCGGTGCCGACTCCGCGATGTTTTCCGGCAGTCGGGTGATCGCGGGCCCGCACCTTAGCGGATGGAGGTCCATATCCTCCCCGAATACCTGATGTTCACCCCGTCCCCGGATTCCGGCGCGTAGCGTCCCTCCAGTCCAACCCGGCCGGAGGCGCGAAGCCGGCCAGGGTCGTGAGAAACGAGAGGCTGCAACGATGAACGTAGAGACGTCCCTGAAAGAGGCCATGACCTCGATCGAGGGGAGCGTGGGAGCGGCACTGGTCGACTACACGAGTGGCATGGCTCTCGGCACGCTGGGGGGCGGCAAGGATCTCGACCTGACGGTCGCGGCCGCGGGCAACACCGACGTGATCCGGGCGAAGACCCGCACGATGGAAATGCTGGGCCTCAAGGAGGACATCGAGGACGTACTGATCACCCTCGGCAACCAGTACCACCTGATCCGGCTGCTCAAGGGGCGCGGGGGCAACGGGCTGTTCCTCTACATCGTCCTGGACAAGGCCAAGTCGAACCTGGCCATGGCCCGGCACCAGCTCAAGCGCATCGAATCCGACCTGGAACTCTAGCCGCCTTCCTGTACCCCGTTTCCTTATGCCCATGAGTTGAAGAAGTCTTCAACTCGGCACATCCGAATGCCGTCACCGGTCGTTCGGTCAGGGCCGGGGTACAGGAGAATGGCTGGTCATGGTCACCGGGGGCGGGCCGGCGGTACCGAATGCCGTTCCCGTCCATTGGTCAGAACCCGGGTAGGAGCGTTGCCACATGCAGGTCCCGCTGTACCAGGCCAAGGCGGAGTTTTTCCGGATGCTCGGACACCCCGTCCGCATCCGAGTTCTCGAGCTGCTTCAGAACGGCCCCGTACCCGTGCGCGAGCTGCTGAACGAGATCGAGATCGAACCGTCGAACCTGTCGCAACAACTCGCGGTACTGCGCCGATCCGGCATCGTGATCTCCATACGCGACGGCGCGACGGTCAGTTACGCCCTCGCCGGTGGCGACGTGGCGGAACTGCTGCGGGCCGCTCGACGCATCCTCACCGAACTGCTGGTCGGACAGAGCGAGTTGCTCGCCGAGCTGCGGCACGCCGACACCTCGGTGCACACGGGGTCTCCCCCGCTGTAGGCCGTCCGGCCGTGCGTACGTGCCGAGGAAGGGCGCTCCACCCGGCCGGGAAGGCCGGGTGGAGCGCAGGGGCCGAGGTGGAGCGCAGGGGACGGGGTGGCGGGCCGGCGGGGCGGGGTGAGGCCGGCCGTCAGCCCTGGCAGAGGCCGCGGGCGTAGTCGTACGTCGCGGTGGCCTGCGAGTAGCGCCACTGCGGGTCCAGCAGATCGCTCTTGAGCTGTCCGGCCGCGGCCGGGCTCTCGACGATGTAGCCGAAGTCCTGCAGCCAGGACGGGTAGAGGTTCTTCGAGCCGATGTAGAAGGCCGAACCGTCCACGGAGACCAGCTTGTGGTGCTGGGCGTAGGGCTTCCCGTCCGCCCAGGTCGGCCGGTCGGATGCGCGGAACGTGGCCAGCTGCAGGTTCTCGCACATGGCCGTCCGCGCCCGGCCGCCGTCACCGGTCAGGGCCGTCACCCGGCCGCGCAGGGCGTCGCTCACCTCGGAGAGCGACTTGATCTGCGAGTAGCCGCCGCTGCCGATGGTGCCGCGGTTCGCCGGGTCGCTCACGACGATGCGGACCTTCACTCCGGAGACGAGCTTCGCGGCGAGGGCGTCGTAGAGGCGTACGTCGTAGCGGGGCAGGGGCGGGCAGGTGGCGTGCACGTCCTGCTGGGAGATCTCGATGTGCGAGGTCGCGCTGGAGACGAGGGCGCGCAGGGCACTCTCCTCCGGGTTGACGGTGTCGTAGTCCCGGTCGTTGTTGGTCTTGTCGGGCAGCCCGATGCCGCACTTGGTGTCACCGGCCGTGGGCAGGACGGGGCGGAAGGGCGAGGTGGGGTCGTTCTGGCGGATGCCGACGCCGAGGCCGCCGACGGCGAGCGCGGGCACGTTGCCGCCGCCCGCGGGAGAGGCGGGCCGCGGCAGGGCGGGCATGCAGTCCGCACCGGGCGAGGCGGCGAACCAGACCGAGCTCCAGCTGCTCCTGTTGCGGCAGGTCCAGTCCCACAGGGAGTCCAGGTAGCGGCCCGCGGAGCCGGCGGCGGGCCCGGACAGCGCGAGGTCGACGTCGCTGACCGGGTGGGTCGTGTCGAGGTAGTCGTCCTTCCAGCTGTTGATGCCGCCGGTGATCACCGAACTGCCGTCCACCACGATCAGCTTGGAGTGGTTCCAGGAGAAGGACGTCTTCGAAGTGGTCATCGAGGCCACGTTGAGGGTGATGCTGGCCGCGGCGGGGCCGAGCTTCGCGAGCAGCTCGTCCCGGTAGGACGAGGGGATGACCGTGGAGTGGTAGATGGGCGCGGCGCCCACCATGATGCGCACCTTCAGCCGGTTGCCCTTCTGGGCGGACTCCTTCAGGCCCGCGACGATCGCGTCCTGGTAGCCGCCGTTGGGGAAGGGGGCCAGTGTCGATATGTCGACGGTCTCCCGGGCGTCGGCGATGTCCTGGCGCGTCTTGTCCAGGAGCCGGCGCGCTCCGGGCCGGTCGGTGCAGGCGGCGTCGCCCCAGCAGCCGGGGGTCTGGAGCAGCCAGTCGGCGCCGCCGGGCGTGGAGGAGCCGAGCCGGTTTCCGGAGGTGCGCTCCCAGACCGAGCCCTCCAGGCCGGGCGAGACCTGACGCAGGGTCTGCTCGATCGAGTCCAGGTGCGGGGTGGGCGCCTCCGCCGCGCGGGCGGGGGCGGCGGTGCCGAGGAGGGAGATGCCGAGTGCGAGGGCCGAGGTGGAGACGAGGGCCGTCGTACGGACGGTGCGTGCCAATGTGGTTCCTTGACTGGGGGGTGGCTCGGGCCGGGACGGACGTGGGCCGGCCACGCCTCCGACCTTGATCAACTCGCGCAAATTACCAGCCCGTAGCCCCTTGTTCACCTTCGCCGGTCGACTTCCGGCCACGCCGCGGGCGCGGCAGCGCCGCGGCCCGCGCCATCGCATGATCGGCCGAGCCCCGCCGCGGGGATCGGCATCGGGATCGGCCGCTGCCGCCGCCCGTTCCGTACCCTGGTCCCATGCGTACGCGCCCCACCCTGAGCTGGACACCCACGGCCGAGGACCTGCGGCCCGGCACCACGGATCCGGGGCCGGTCGCCGACGCGCTCCGGGCCGGCGGCGTACTGGTGCTCAGCGGGGCGGGCATCTCCACGGAGTCGGGCATCCCCGACTACCGGGGTGAGGGCGGCAGCCTGAGTCGGCACACCCCGATGACCTACCAGGAGTTCACCGCGAGCGCCCGGGCCCGGCGCCGGTACTGGGCGCGCAGCCACCTCGGCTGGCGCACCTTCGGCCGCGCCAGGCCCAACGCCGGGCACCGGGCCGTCACGGCGTTCGGGCGGCACGGGCTGCTCGCCGGGGTGATCACCCAGAACGTGGACGGCCTGCACCAGGCCGCCGGCAGCGAGGACGTGGTGGAACTCCACGGCAGCCTGGACCGGGTCGTGTGCCTCTCCTGCGGCGCCCCCGGCTCACGTCGTGACCTCGCCCGGCGGCTGGAGGCGGCCAATGCGGGCTTCGGGCCCGTGTCCGCCCGGCTGAACCCGGACGGCGACGCCGACCTCACCGACGACCAGGTCGGGAACTTCTCCGTGGTGCCCTGCGCGCAGTGCGGGGGCGTCCTCAAACCGGACGTGGTGTTCTTCGGCGAGACGGTGCCCGCGTCCCGGGTCGAGCACTGCCGCCGGCTGGTCGAGGGCGCGACCTCGCTGCTGGTCCTCGGCTCCTCACTGACGGTGATGTCCGGCCTCCGGTTCGTCCGTCAGGCGGCGCAGGCCGGCAAGCCCGTGCTGATCGTCAACCGGGACCCCACCCGCGGCGACCGGCACGCCGTGACCCGGGTCGCGCTCCCCCTGGGACCGGCCCTCACCGCGCTGGCCGGCCACCTGGACGTCCCGGTAGACGACGGCACCGCCTGACCCGGCACCGGGTCCCGTGACGCCGGTGGTCGCCAGGCCATGGTCGGGAACTCCGGCTCACGTGCCGTCGCCGAGAGGCTCGGCTTCACCGTCGAGGGGACCCTGCGCAATCAGAGCATCGCCAACGACGGCAAAGGGCACGACTGGTGGGTGGGTGGACTGCTGAGGGCCTGATGCGCGATCGCCGACTCCGCGGGCGGGTCGGCTCGTCGGTTCGCCGGGGCGAACGGCCCTTCCGGGCTTCACGCGGTGCGGCCGACGCCCCGTGGGGCCGGGGGCACGCCGTGCCGCCTCACAGGCATCCGCAGTCCGGGACGTACAGCGCCAGGAAGACGGCGGTCGCGGCGGTCAGGACGAAGCCGGCCGAGGTGACGGCCGCGAGACCCCGCCGGCCGCGGCCCTTCGCCGGGTCACGGAAGGCCGCCCAGGCGCCATGGGCGAGTGCGAGGCCGAGTACTGCCACCCCCACGAGGGTCGCGCGAGGGCTGAAGGACCAGGCCAGGTGGGCGGTCAGGGCCAGCAGGCCGAGCAGCAGGCAGGCCAGCACGCTCAGCACCACCTCGGCCACCACTTCGCCGACCGTCTCCACCAGGAAGTCGCCGACCCCCTTCACCGCCTTGCGGACCCCCACCGAACTCCCCCGTCGCCACGTCTGCCGCCACGGCAGGAAAGACCCGCGGGGCGTCCGGAGGGTTGCCGCGCGGCGTGCGTCATCATGAGCAGCGCCGTCCCGGGTGCCCGCAGAGGGGTGGCGTGGGGCGGGGCGGGGTCAGGCGGACGGGGCGTGCCAGGGGATCTCGGCCCAGACCTGCTTGCCGCCGCTGAGCGGCACGGAGCCCCAGGCCATCGCCGTCGCCTCGACGATGAGCAGGCCGCGGCCGCCGGTCGACTCCCAGCTCACCGACACCGGTTTGACGGGGCTGCGCGGCGACGCGTCGTTCACGGCGATCCGCAACCGGTCCGCCGACAGGGTCAGGTCCATGCCCACCTCGCCCTGCGTGTGCGCGATCGCATTGGTGACCAGCTCGGACACGATCAGCAGAGCCGTGTCGACCTCCTCCACCACCCCCCAGGACCGCAGCGTGCGCGCGGTGAAGCGGCGCGCGTGCAGGACGGCCCTGGGCAGGCGCCATACCGTCCAGTGGCCCCGCTTGGGCCGGCCCGCGGTGCCGTCGTAGCGCAGCAGCAGGAGTGCCACGTCGTCGTCGCGCCGGCGTACGCCGGCGACCAACTCGTCGGCGACGCCACCGACATCGTCCGGGTCGGCCTCGGCGAGGTCCTCGCACACCCGCCGCATGCCCTCCTCCAGGGGCAGCCGGGCGGACTCGACCAGGCCGTCCGTCAGCAGGACCAGCAGGGTTCCCGGCAGCAGCCCCAGTTCGGTCATGGGGAACTCGGCTTCCGCGAGCACCCCCAGCGGGGGCCCGCCCTCGACCGGCATCTCCTCGGCGACGCCGTCGGGATGACGCAGGACCGGCGGCAGGTGGCCCGCTCGGACGACCCGGGCGATGCCCTCCTCCATGTCGAGGTCCACGTACGTACACGTGGCGAACAGATCGGTCTCCATGCCGACGAGCAGGCGGTTGGCCCGCGCGACCACCACGTCGGGCGGGTGGCCCTCCACCGCGTAGGCCCTGACCGCCGTACGCATCTGACCCATGATCGTGGCGGCGCCGGCGCTGTGGCCCTGCACGTCCCCGATGACGAAGGCCACATGTGCGTCGCCGAGCGGGATGACGTCGTACCAGTCGCCGCCGACCTCCAGTCCCGCCGTGGCCGGCAGGTAGCGGGCGACGGCGACCCCGCCCGGCAGTTCCGGGAGCTTACGGGGCAGCAGGCTGCGCTGGAGCATGGTGGCGAGTTCGTGGCCGGCGTCCAGGGCGTGCGCGCGCACCAGGGCCTGCCCGACCAGCCCTGCGGTCGCGGTCAGCAGCGACCGTTCCTCCGGCCCGAACCGGTGCTCCTCGTCCCAGCCCACGAGGCAGACCCCGACCATCCTGCCCTCGGCGGGCAGCGGCAGCACGGCGAGGCCTCCGGGCCCCACGCCGAGGAGGCCGGGTTCGAGCGCCGCGCCCGGCGGCCACAGACTCATGTGGCCGGCCCGGAGTGCGCTCTGCAGGGTGGGCAGGTCGCCCAGTGACACGTCGGGCCACTCGGACCGCCATTCGGCGCGCCAGGACTCGGGCCAGGCGTCCGGCTCCGGGGGAGCGAGCGCGGTGACGATGAGCCGTTCGGGTTCCAGCTCGCCGACCGCGACCCGGGAGGCGCCGAGCGGCTCGCGCAGGGCGGCGACCGCCAGCCGGCTGACCTCGCGGATGGTCGCCGCTCCCGCGAGCGTGGCCGACAGCCTCTGCACGAGGGAGACCTCGTCGGCACTGGGCCGCAGGTAGGAGGCGTCGGCGACCACACCCAGGACGCGCCGCGGGGTGCCGTCGGGGTCCACCTCCACCCGGCAGCGCAGGCCCAGCCAGCGCAACTCGCCGCCCGGGCGGCGGATACGGAACGCCAGCTGCTGTCCTGCGGCGGCCAGCCGGTCCGGCTCGACGACGGCCATCAGTGCGGGCATGTCGTCCGGGACGGCGCAGGCGAGCAGGGTCTCCACCTGTCCGTCGAACTGCTCGGGTGGCAGGCCGAGCAGTTCCAGCACATGCGCGTGGGCCTCCATACGGCCGGTGCCGAGGTCGAGGATGAAGGCGCCGCCCTGGTCGGGGACCAGGGACTGGACCAGATGCGCCTGCGGGGCCCTGCGCCCGGCGAAGCGGGCCGCGACCGATTCGAGTCCGGCGGCGACCTGGTCGGCGTACAGCTCCAGCAGGCTGCGGTCGTCCGCGCTGAAGCCCTCCCCGACGTCGCCGGCGACGATCAGGCAGCCGAGTTCCTGGTCGCCGTGCCCGAGGGGCAGGGCGCCCAGCGAGATCCGGGCCGGCGAGCCCGGATCTCCGTCCCGGACCCGGGTGGGGAAGTGGTGGGGATCCTCCTCGATGAACGTGGCGAGTTCCTTGGGGGTCAGCCACAACGGGCGGCCGGAGCGGAAGGCGTTGGCGGCGGGCGAATGTCCGGCCACGGCGAGGATCGCCGGCAGTCCGTACAGAACACCGCGGTTTCCGGTCAGTTCGGCCAGATGGAGTTCCCGGTCCTGGTCGGCGGCCACGTAGACGGCGGCGAGTTGCGCACCGCAGAACGCAAAGCGATGTCTGCTCACTGTCCGTGTCGCCTCCTCCCGTGACCGTCCCGCCGAGCGACCGCTCTCCCTCCATGCTGTCGCCACCGGGACCGATCGGGCGACTCGGAACCTGCGGGCGGGAGGAAGGGGGGCCGGTCAGCGGTATGGCGTGACGATCGTGGTGATGAGGAGGGCCGCCGGGGCGCCGAGGACCGGGATCCGGTGGCGGTCCCGCGTGGCCGGTGCCGGCGCGCCCGGCCACGCCGCGCCGGCGAGTGCGGCGCCCCACCAGTCGGCGAGCGCGGCCGCGGCAGCGGCGGTGAGAGGCCGCGGCGGTGAGAGGCACCGGCACCGGCAGGAAGGTCGGCAGGGCGAGCGCGAGCCAGGGTGCGATGTTCCAGCCTCTCGCGGGCGGCGGATTCGTCCTCAGGGCGTCCTGCGGGGCGTGGGGAGAACGGCGGGACCGGCGGACCGGCCCCGTTCGCTTACGGGCGCGGGCGGGTGCGCCCCCGCCGCGCGGCGTCGCGCCAGGAGGCGCTGAGCGTACGCCGGCGCATGCGGTGCGGGCGGCCGGTTCCCGCGCATCCACGGCCGGCGATCGCGGTAACGGCCGATTCCGGATCTGGCCACGCCACCTCCACATGAATTAGATTAGGCAAGCCTTACCTAACTGGAGGTTCTGATGAGCGCTGCCGCCCTGCCCGCGGCCCAGGCGACCCTCGCCGAGCGGACCCGTTCCGTGCTCGCCCGCGCGGTGTCGCTGACCGTCACCACGAACGGGCTCCGCTACGACCTCGTCGGTCTGCATTCCGTCGACGCGAGGGGCCGGGTGCGGCTGCACCTCCCGGCGGACAGCCTGCCTGCGGCGCACGTGGCCTGCGCGCCGCGCGGGGCCCTGGCCGCACTGGTGGAGTTCACCGACGTCGCCCCCGTCGCCGTACGGGACCGGGTGCGGGCCCGGGTGACCCTGTCCGGCTGGCTCACGAGGTCCGGTCACGCGACCGCGACGGACAAGGTCGACCTGCGCCTCGACGCGGCGCGCGCCACCCTGGCGACGAGGGAGACGACCGTGAAGGTCGGCCTCGACGAACTCGTCCTCGCCCGGCCGGACCCGCTGGCCGTCGACGAGGGATCACTGCTGACGCATCTGGCCGACGCCCACCAGGACGCGGTGACCCGCCTGACCCGCCTCGCCGACCCCTGGCTCCTGCGCGGCGCCGTCCGCGTCCTGCCCGTCGCCGTCGACCGCTACGGCATCACCCTGCGCTGCGAGTACGCCCGCAACCAGCGCGACCTGCACCTGCCCTTCCCGTCGCCGGCGCACGACGCCGCCCAGGCCGGCGAGCAGATCCGGCTCCTCCTCACCGCGGCCCGCAGCTGCCCGAGGCGCCGCCGCCTGCCCGCCCGCCCCTGACCGGGAGCGGTCCGGCCCGAACCGCTCCCGCCGGGCGCGCGGGGCGGGTGAGGTGCGCGGGCTTCGGGCCGGAAGGAAGATGGAGGAGGCAGCGCGAGGCGACGCGGAGGTGAGCGCCATGACCATGCAGACCCCCTATCCGCCGGTCACGGTGTCGGCCAGGCTGGACGCGCCGCTGTCGCGGTGGCTGTGGCTGGTCAAATGGCTCCTCGCGATCCCCCACTACGTCGTGCTGGCCTTCCTGTGGCTCGCGTTCCTGGTCGTCAGCGTGATCGCCTTCTTCGCGATCCTCTTCACCGAGCGCTACCCGCGCGCGCTGTTCGACTTCAACCTCGGCGTGCTGCGCTGGTCCTGGCGGGTCTCGTACTACGCGTACGGCGCCCTCGGCACCGACCGGTACCCGCCCTTCAGCCTCGGCCCCGAGCCCGACTATCCGGCGAGGCTGGACATCGCCTATCCCGAGCGGCTCTCGCGCGGCCTGGTCCTGGTGAAGTGGTGGCTCCTCGCCATCCCGCAGTACCTCGTGACCGGCATCTTCACCGGCGCCGTGCACAGCGACAGGTGGGGCGTCGGTCTCATCGGGCTCCTGGCCCTGATCGCCGTCGTCACCCTGGCCTTCACCGAGAAGTACCCCCGCGACCTGTTCGCCCTGATCATCGGGCTCAACCGGTGGGTGCTCCGGGTCGCCGCCTACGCCTGCCTGATGACGGACGCGTACCCGCCGTTCCGGCTCGACATGGGCGGCGACGAGCCCGTGACCGCCGCACCCTGAGCAGGTTCGGGACTTCCGGACCATGGTGCCGGACGGGGACGGCCCGCGGGCGCGGCTGCGCGCGGCGGACGAGGCCGTCGAGCGGATCGGGACCTCGTCCAACGAACGGGCGATCTGGCGGGAGCTGACCACGTTCCTGCTCCGGGGCCCGTGCGACGCCGCCGCCGTGGAGCTGACCGGCGGCGGCCCGGACGGCGTGAGCGGTCGCGTGGCCGCCGCGGGCGACGCGGCGGGCCTCCTGGACCGCGCGGATGTCGGGGACCTCCCGGACGGACGGGCCGCGTCGGTGCACGTCGTCTCGGTCCCGCTGACCGGCCTCGGCGGGGGCGAGGTCTACGGACGGCTGCTCGCGGCCCGCGCGCACGTCCCCTTCAGCACCGACGAGACGGCGACCCTGCGCTTCGCGGCACGCCTCGCGTGCGGCCACGTCGGGCACGCACGCCGCCTCGCGGCCACCGAGAGGATCGCGCTCGACCTGCAGCGGGCGCTGGTCGCCGAGCCGGGCCGGCCCCATCCGAACCTGGAGATCGCCAGCCGCTACCTGCCACTGGGCTCCCGAGCCCTCGTCGGCGGCGACTGGTTCGAGACCGTACGGCTCCATTTCGGCCGCACCCTGCTGGTGGTCGGGGACGTCATGGGCCACGGCCTGGAGGCCGCCGTCGACATGAACGTCTACCGCTCCGTCCTGCGCGACGTGGCCTCCACCGATCTCGCCCCGCACCGCGTACTGCGCCGGCTGGACGCGTCCGCGGCCGCGGAGGACAACCGCCGCCCCGCGACCTGCCTCATCGCCCGGGTCGATCCCGCCCGTGGCACGGCCGCGTACGCGAGCGCGGGGCACCTGCCGCCCGCGGTCTTCACCGCGGACCGCCCCGGGGAACTCCTCGACGTGCCCGTCGGCCCGCCGCTGGGCACGGGTGTCGGCGGGTACGAGGCCGTCGCCCTGCCCTTCACGGCGGACCAGACGGTCCTGCTCTACACGGACGGGCTGGTGGAGCGCCGCGGCGAGGACATCGACACCTCGCTGGCCCGGCTCGCCGCGCTCCGCATGACCGCCGGCTGCGGGGTCGCGGACGTGGTGGACGCGGTCTGCGCCGGCCTGGACGCGCAGCACGCCGAGGACGACGTCGCCGTGCTCGCCGCTCGCCTGCGCCTCCGGCCGCCGCCCGAGGCGGCGGCCGGATGACCCCTGCGGCGGCTGCGGCGGCTCAGCGAGCGGCTTCCGCCGACGGTGCGGGGAGCACCGGAAGAGCCGGGGGCAGGGCCGCCGGGCCCTCGACGGAATCGCGCTTCGGAACCTTCGGTGCCTGCGGCGGCTTCGGTGCGGTCCTGCCGCACAGGGCCTGGTCGCGGTCGACCGGGTACTGCCCCGGCGTCGTCTCGTGGGCGGCTGTCGCGGACGCGTCGGGCACGGCCGGGCCGGGCGCCCGGACGGGTGCACGCACGAGATGGTGTTCCGCCGGTGCCCCGGCTGCCGGGAGGTCGGCATCGTGCACGAGGGCGACCTCGTGTGCGTGTTCTGCGACGGGCCGCTGCCGTCCCGGTGGAACGTCGACGGCGACGACGTGGCGCCGGGAGCTACCCCAGCAGGTCCAGGAGCGGTGTGAGGCCGTGCGGCCGCCGGTCGACCGGCAGGTGGTCGACGAAGTGCACGGGGCAGCCGAGCGCCGCGGCGCCGCCGTCCGCGGTGCGGTCGTCGCCGACCATCAGCACCTCCCCGGGCGGCAGGCCGAGCCGGTCGCAGGCGGTCCGGAACATCAGGGGATCGGGCTTCTGGACGCCCAGCTCGTAGGAGAGCACGTACACGTCGACCAGCTCGTCCAGGCCGTGCGTACGGAAGACCGGCCGCAGGTCCCAGCCGATGTTGCTCACCACGGCCACCGGGACGCCCCGGCGCCGCAGCTCGCGCAGCGTCGGTACGGTGTCCGGGTACGGCCGCCAGGCGGCCGGGCTCATGTGGCGGTCGTAGAGCGCCTGCGCCAGCTCCGGCGCGGGGAGGCCGGCGGCCAGCGCCAGACCGCCGTAGGCGGCCCGGTGCTGATCGGTGCTCACGTCCCGTTCGTGCCACACGGCTTCGAGGTGCGGGGGCATCCGCCGGGGCGCGGGACCGCCCGGCAGGGCGCCGTACTCCGTCAGCCGCCCCGCCGTCTCGCGGAACTCCACGTCGGACAGCCGGATGCCGGTCGCCACCAGGCCCGCGCCGAGCCATTCCTCGGTCGACTCGATGCGCAGCAGCGTGCCGGAGAAGTCGAACATCACTCCTCGGATCATGGGGTGATCGTATGCCAGGGCCGCCGGACGCTCCGTCAGGTGGTGGGGTGCAGGCGGGACGACGTGAGCGGTGAACCGTGCGGGGCGGCGTCCACGTCGGCCAGCGCGCTGCCGGCCAGCCAGCTGGGCCAGTCCATGTTCCAGTCGCCGAAGCCGTTGTCGAAGGGGGCCATCTCCTCGCCGCCGCTGTTGACCACCTCCACGATGTCCCCCTCCCGGACCGTGTCGAAGAACCAGGCGGCGTTCTCCGTGCTCATCCCCGTGCAGCCGTGGCTGACGTTCTCCTCGCCCTGCGCCTCGACCGACCAGGGCGCGGCGTGGATGTACTCGCCGCTCCAGGTCACCCGGGTCGCGTAGGAGACGGGCAGGTCGTAGAACTCCTTGGTGCCCCGTTTGATGCCGACGGTGTCGCCGCGCATGCGGACCTTGGACTCCTTGCGCAGGACCACCTTGATGCCGCTGCGGGTCCTGAACCCCTCCTTGCCGGTGGTGACCGGGATGGTCCTGATCACCCGTCCGTTGCGGCGCACGGTCATCCGGTGGGTGGCGGAGTCGGTGACGGCCTCGATCCGGTCCCCGATGGTGAACTGCAGGTCCTCGGAGGGGCCGCCGTAGGCCTGGTCGCCGACCTCGACCCCGTCGAGTCCGCTGCGGACGCGGACCACCGTGTGCGCGGGCCAGTACGTACGGGGCCGGAAGTGCAGGGTCGACGCGTCGACCCAGTGCCAGGCGCCCTCGACGTGCGGCTCCGAGGTCACCTCCAGCGCCTGCTCCAGCCGGGCGCGCGCCACGGGGTCGTCGGCGGGGATTGGCCGGCTGAGGACGGCCGTCACGATCTCCCCGGCTCCGTAGGTGCCCGGTGCCGGCCCGAACTCGACGGTCAGCCTGCCCCCGTCCGCGGGCGGCGCGGTACGGAAGGCCATGGTCACGCCGACCGGGCTGTCGGCCGCGTCCTGCGCACCGACCTGCACGGTGTAGGTCTCCCCGGCGCGCAGCGGCTCGGTGTTGAGCCAGCGGTCGCTGTGCGGGCCCAGTTCACCGGCCAGGTGCCGGCCCTGTCCGTCCCGCACGGTCACGTCCGTGATCCGGCCCGGTTCGCCGAGGGTGATCTGCAGGGGTCCGCCCGCGTCGGTGGGCCGCGCCTCCGCCCAGGCGGCGTCGGCGAAGGCCGGCTCCTTCAGTACGGATCCCCTTCCGCGGGCGGTGGCCCGTACCCGCTGCTCCTGCCAGCCGTCGCACAGCCCGCGCTGCAGCACCCGGGCGGCGCACCGCCCTTCGCCGGTCCCGCGGCCCCCTTCGAGCACCCTGCCCACCAGCAGGGTGACCGCGGCTTCGCGCGGGTGACCCGCGGGGGTGGTGTCCGGGGAGGCCGCATCGGGCGCCCGGCCCGGCGCTGCGGCGACGACCAGCATGGCCCCCGTCACCGCAGCCACGGCGCCCCACGCCTTGATCGGTTGTGTCCGTCGCATTCGTGGCATATCCGTATCAAACCGATGGGGAGCCAACATGATGATCATGCGCTCGGCCCTGGGGCCGAACGGGCACCCGAAGTGAACTCGGACGGAGCAGCGAAAACCCGTGTGCGCCCGGGCGGCTGCGCACGGAGAATGCCCGCATGCCCGTACGCGCGGTCCACCCTGACGAACTGACGGTCCTCCAGGACATCGAGAGGGCGGCCGGACGCTGCTTCCGGGACATCGGGATGCCGGAGATCGCCGACGACGAGCCGCCGGCGCTCGGCGAGCTGGCCACCTACCGGGAGGCGGGGCTCGCCTGGGTGGCGGTGGACGCGGCCGACACCCCGGTCGCCTACCTCATCGCCGAACGCGTGGACGGCAACCTCCACGTCGAGCAGGTGTCCGTGCGCCCGGACCACGCCCGCCGCGGCATCGGCCGGTCCCTGTTGGAGCACCTCGCCTCGGTCGCCGTGGGCGAGGGCGTGCCCGCCCTGACGCTCACCACCTTCGCCGAGGTCCCCTGGAACGCGCCGTACTACGTCCGCTGCGGCTTCCGTCCCCTCGCCGCGGAGGCGCTCGCTCCGGGCCTGCGGGAGATCCGTGCGCGCGAGGCTGCGCACGGGCTGGACCGGTGGCCCCGCGTGTGCATGCGCCGCGATCTGTGAGGCCGGTGCGGCGCCCGCGTCCTTCGCCGACCGCGAACCGGGGTCGCGGCCGACGGCCGCGGTGTGCTGGGGTGGACGGATGGAACTACTGATACTGGGCGGGACCGCGTGGCTGGGCCGTGAGATCACCCGGCAGGCGGTGGACCGCGGCCACGACGTGACGTGCCTGGCCCGCGGCGAGAGCGGCGAAGTCGCGCCGGGCGCACGGCTGGTGGCGGCGGACCGGAAGGACGGTACCGGCGCCTACGCAGCTCTCCTGGACCGCGACTGGGACGCCGTACTGGAGGTGTCCTGGCAGCCGGCGTTCGTCCGCGACGCGCTGCTGGCGCTGGCGGAACGGACCCGGCACTGGACGTACGTCTCGTCCGTCAGCGCCTACGCCGACCACGGCACGGTCGGGGCCGACGAGTCGGCCGCGCTCCTCGCGCCCACCGAGCAGCAGTACGTGGAACGGGAGGAGTACGGGGCGGCCAAGGTCGCCTGCGAGGCGGCCGTGCGCGCGGCGGTCGGGGACCGGGGCGCCGTCGCCCGGGCCGGACTGATCGGCGGTCCGGGCGACCACACCGGGCGGTCGGGGTACTGGGTGGCCCGCGCCGCCCGCACGGTGGACCAGCCGATGCTCGTACCGCACTCCCCCGGCCTGCCGACGCAGGTGGTGGACGTACGCGATCTCGCGGGATGGCTGCTGGACCTCGCGCGGGAGGGCACGGCCGGGACCTTCGACGCGGTGGGGCCCGTCGTGCCGTTCGACGAGTGGGTCGACCTGTCGCGTCGGGTGGCCGGGCACACCGGGGAGGTGGCGACGGCGGCCCCGCAGTGGTTGCTGGACCGGGGGGTCGCGCCGTTCATGGGACCGGAGTCGATGGCCATGTGGATGACCGACCCGCAGTGGGCGGGCTTCTCCGCCCGCAGCGGTGCCGCGGCGCGCGCGGCGGGGCTGCGGCACCGGCCGCGCGCGGAGATGCTCGCGGACCTGCTGGAGTGGGAGCGCGCCGAGGGCCTCGACCGCGTCCGCCGGGCGGGCCTGAGCACCGCGCGCGAACGCGAACTCCTCGCCGAGCTGCACGGGTAGGCCGGGTCACGGCGGGCCGGGTCACGGCGGGCCGGGTCACGGCGGGCCGGGTTCAGCGCCTCGGCCTGGTGGCGACGGCGGCCCCGATGCGGAGGGTCCGGTCGTACGTGCCGCGGGGGTCGTGGTCGAGCAGGGCCCGGCGCAGCTCCGTCTCGAAGGCTGCCATGCGGTCGCCCAGCTGGTCCGGGCCGGACGAGGAGAGGGAGAGCTGGAGGCCGATCACTCCGTCCACGGTGTGCCGGACGGGCTGGTCCCACCGGTGGGTCTCGACGTGGGAGAGCGGCGACTTGGCGAGGACGTCGCACAGTTCCTCCCAGTCGCCGCCGTCGGACTGCGCGGTCCGGCCGGGTCCGAGGAAGCGTTGCCGTACCTCCTGGACCACGTTCAGCCAGGCCGGCTCCGGATCGCCGGGCCGGTGCACGGCCTCGACGACGGCGACGCCGCCCCGGGGCGCGAGCACCTCGTCCAGGTCGGCGAGCACCCGCGCCCGGTCCATCCGGCGGAAGGCCCTGCCGATGACGCACAGGTCGATCCGGGGCAGGCACAGCCGGGTGACGGCGGCGTCGTCGCCACGCAGCCACGAGATGTTCCCAAGGCCGCGCTCCTCGGCGAGCCGTGCCCCCTCGGCGAGCATCGCCGGCTCCGGATCCACGGCGTACACGTGCTCGGCCAGCGGGGCGAGGGACAGACCGAGCGTGCCGGGTCCGGCACCGAGGTCCAGGACGGTCTGGGAGCCGTCGAGCACGAAGCGGTCCGCGAGCAGGGTGAGGAACTCCTGCGGATACGGGGGCCGGTAGCGGGCGTAGTAGGGGGCGGCGGACGCGAACGGGGTACTCATGGGGTCCTCCCTCCGGGGTTGCACCCGCCGATCGTGGAGCACGGAACCGGCTTCCATGTGCGCCGGGCGCCCCGAATCCCCCGAACGGATGTCTGCGGGGCGCCGCCGGGACGTCATCGCCCCGCCCTTCGGTGTTCCTGTGGCGTTCGCCCGGTGTTTCCCGTCCTACCCCGGAAGGCGTTTCGGGTCGAGGGCCCGGCGGCGCGAGCCGATCGAGTCGGGGTCTCGGCCCGGGCGGGGTACCGACGCCAGGAGCAGCGCGGTGCAGGGGTCGCAGCCGCCCCGGTCGGTGCCCAGCCGTGGTGCCGGTGCCCAGCCATGGTGCCGGTGCCCGTACCGGCGGTGGTGACGAACAGCGCGGCCGCACGACCACGCGGGCCGTGAGCCGGCCGGGCCCGTGAACGGCGTGGCGGACCGGGAGCCCTGAGCCGTCGTAGCGGGGGACGGACGCCACAACCTGCTCCCGGTGGGGCGGACCCACCACGGGGCAGCCGAGGACGTCGCGGTCCGGACGGCCGGCCCCCGGGCTGCCACATGTGCTCCGGAGTGCGGTGGCCACGGGGGCGGTGCACCCTGGTGGTGACGACGCACCGTGGCAGCCGTGGCACCGCAGACCCCGGTGATCGCGGGTCGGCCCGGCTCCCGGTCACCTGTTCGCAGCGCGCCCGGCCCGCCGTGTCCCCGTGACGGGGAGAGGGAGCCGCTCGTGAACGCCTACCCGCCCATCGCGGACCATGGAATGGTCGGCGATCTCCAGACCGCGGCGCTGGTGTCCTCTCAGGGCACGGTCGACTGGTGGTGCACGCCCCGGTTCGACTCCCCCAGCGTCTTCGCCTCCCTCCTCGACAGCGAACGCGGGGGCTACTGCAAGCTCTCCGCCGACCTCGCCCACGAGCCCGGAACCGTGGTCCGCCAGCTCTACCAGGCGGACACGGCCGTGCTCGTGACCCGGTACATGGGACCCGGCGGGGTCGGCGAGGTCGCCGACTTCATGGTCCCCCTGGACACCACCACCCCGACGCAGCGGCACCAGCTGGTCCGTGTGGTGCGCGTGGTCCGGGGCAGTCTCGACTTCGACCTCGAATGCCGCCCGCGCTTCGACTACGGGCGCGCCTCCCACACGTTCGAGCAGACCGACGAGGCCTCGGTCGTCTTCCACGGTCCGGGCACCCGGCTCTGCCTCCAGGTCGCCGGGGCCTCGGGTCCCCTCGGGCTGCGGCGCGACGGCGACGACGCCACCGCCCGTTTCACCCTGACCGCGGGGAACGCGGCCGCCGTGGTGCTGACCAGCGACGCCGACGACGGCCCCGCCCCGCCTCCGCTGTCGGCCGGGGGAATCAGCGACGAACTGCAGGCCTGCCGCACCTTCTGGCACACGTGGCTGCGCTCCTGCACCTATCACGGCCGCTGGCGCGACATCGTCCACCGCTCGGCGATCACCCTCAAGCTGCTCACCTACGCTCCCACCGGCGCGCCGATCGCCGCGCTCACCATGGGACTGCCCGAGCAGGTCGGCGGGGAGCGCAACTGGGACTACCGGTTCACCTGGGTCCGCGACGCCTCCCTGTCGGTGAAGGCCCTGATCGACCTCGGGTTCGCCGAGGAGGCCGCAGCGTTCCGCCGCTGGCTGCGCGACCGGCTCGACGCCGGCGGCACCGCCTCCGGCGAGCCGCTGCAGATCATGTACCGCATCGACGGCGAACCCCAGCTGACCGAGGTCGTCCTGGACCACTTGGAGGGCTACGCCGGTTCGAGACCGGTACGGGCCGGCAACGCGGCCGCCGACCAGATCCAGCTCGACATCTACGGCGAGGCCTCCGACGCCCTGGCCCAGACCCGGGACATGGGCGGGATCAACGGGTGGAAGGCGTACGCTGCCGTCCTCGACTGGCTCGCCGACCACTGGGACCGCCCCGACGAGGGCATCTGGGAGACCCGGGGCGGCCGCCAGGACTTCACCTTCAGCCGCCTCATGACGTGGGTGGCCTTCGAACGGGGCATCCGCCTGGCCGAGGCGTTCGCCCGCCCGGGCCACGTCGACCGGTGGCGCGAGGTGCGCGACGCCGTCTTCGCCCAGATCGTGGAGCGCGGCTGGAACACGGAGAAGCAGGCGTTCGTCCAGCACTACGGGACCGACGTGCTGGACGCCTCGCTGCTGCTCATGCCCCGGGTCGGGTTCCTCTCCCCCACCGACCCGCTATGGCTCAGCACCCTCGCCGCGATGGACCGGGAACTGGTCAGCGACAGCCTGGTCTACCGCTACAACCCGGAGGCCTCCCCGGACGGACTGCGCGGCTCCGAGGGCACCTTCAACCTCTGCAGCTTCCTGTACGTGGAGGCGCTGGCCCGCGCCGGCAAGCCGCAGGAAGCCCGGTACGCCTTCGACAAGATGCTGACCTACGCCAACCACGTCGGCCTGTTCGCCGAGGAGATCGGACCGTCGGGTGAGCAACTGGGCAACTTCCCGCAGGCGTTCACCCATCTCGCCCTGATCGCGGCGGCCCTCGCCCTGGACGAGCAGCTCGACCGGGCTGAGGCGGCGGGAGGCGGCGGCAGGTGAGGAAGTCCCTGCCACCCCGGACGGCGCAACACCGTGCGGGCTGCGCGGCGTACCGGCCCCGCTCGCGGGTCCTGGGGCCCGGCGGTCTCGCCGCGGCGGCCCGCCTGCCCGGGGGCGGGTCCGGCGCGGGGCCGGGCACGCGGTGCGTGGGTGCGCGCGTGCCCGGCCGGCGGGCCGACCGGCCGCTCAGGTCGACGGAGTCAGGCGCTCCCACAGGAAGGTGTGCACGAGCGCCTCGTTGAAGGCCGTCTGCCGGTGATCCGTGGCTCCCGCGTGGCCTCCGCCGATGTGCTCGTGGAAGAACACCGGGTGACCGGTCTCGCGCAGCCGGGCGGCCATCTTGCGGGCGTGCCCGGGGTGGACGCGGTCGTCGCGGGTCGAGGTGAGCAGGAGCAGCGGCGGGTAGGCGGGACCGTCCGCCCGGATCCGGTGGTAGGGGGAGATGTCCTCCAGGTGGGGCCGGTCCGCGGGGTCGTCCGGGTCGCCGTACTCGGCGATCCAGCTGGCGCCGGCGAGGAGCTTGTGGAAGCGGAGCATGTCCAGCAGCGGTACGTGCGCGACGACCGCGCCGAACAGCTCCGGTTCGCGCGTGAGCATCGCGCCCATGAGGAGGCCGCCGTTGCTGCCGCCCTCGATGCCCAGCTGGGCCGGGGTGGTGATGTCCCGGGCGACGAGGTCCCGGGCGACGGCCGCGAAGTCCTCGTACGCCCGGACCCGGTTCGCGCCGAGCGCCGCCCGGTGCCAGGCGGGCCCGTACTCGTGCCCGCCCCGGATCCCGGCGACGACGTAGGTGCCGCCGCGCGCGAGCCAGGCGCGGCCGGTGACGGCGCTGTAGGAGGGGACCATCGAGATCTCGAAGCCCCCGTACCCGTAGAGCAGGGTGGGTCCAGGACCGGGCCGCTCCTCGGGACCCACGACGAAGTACGGCACCCGGGTGCCGTCCGCGGAGGTCGCGAAGAACTGGCTCACGGTGAGGCCGGCGGTGTCGAACAGCGCCGGGCCCTGCTTGACGGGCTCGCTGTCGTCCTCGCCGCCCGCCGTGCCCCGGTAGAGGGTGGAGGGCTGGAGGAAGCCGGTAACGAGGTGGAAGTACTCGTCACCCACGTCCGGGTCGGTGCAGGTGACCGAGGCGGTGGACAGGGCCGGCAGGCCCGGCAGCGGTGCCCGGCTCCAGCCGTCCGGGCCGGGGGTGAGCAGCTCCATCGCGGAGGAGACGTCAGCCCGGGTGCTGAGGATGAGGTGGTTGCGGGTCCAGCTGTACCCGGCGAGGGCGGTGCGCTCGTCGGGGGTGAACAGCACCTCGGCCTCCCGCGCTCCCTCCTGGAACGCGGCGAGGTCGAAGGCGAGGAGGCTGCCCGCCGGGTGGCCGAGCCACGGCGTCTTCGTGGTGACGGTCAGCCACTCCCGGTGGACGGAGGCGCTCGCGTCGTCCGGCACGTCGATCTTCACGGGCGGGCCGTTGCCATCCTCGGGCAGGAGGAACAGCTCCTGGTTCCAGAAGTCGATCTGCCGGTGGACGAAGTCCCGCTCGAAGCCGGGGGTGTCGTCGTGCCAGCCCGAGGCGGACAGGTCGGACGGGCGGCCCTCGTAGACCTGCTCGGCCGCTTCGAGGGGTGTGCCGCGCAGCCAGCGGCGCACCTGGAGCGGGTAGCCGGACGTGGACATCGAGCCGGGACCGAAGTCGGTCCCGATCCAGACCCGGTCGTGGTCGATCCACCCGATCCGGGTCTTGGCCTCGGCGACCGTGAACCCGTCCGCGACGAACTCCAGGGTCTCCAGGTCGAACTCGCGCACGACGCAGGCGTCCGCGCCGTCCCGGGAGAGCAGGATCAGGGCGTGCCGGTGCTCGGGGGCGAGGACCCTGCTGCCGGCCCAGGCCCACTTCTCCCCCTCCGCCTCGGCCAGCGCGTCGAGGTCCAGAAGCACCTCCCAGTCCGGACGGTCCGTGCGGTACTCCTCCAGGGTGGTGCGCCGCCACAGGCCGCGTACGTGGTCGGCGTCCTGCCAGAAGTTGTAGAGGTGGCGGCCGCGGCGGACGACGTAGGGGATCCGCCCGTCGTCGTCGAGCACCTCGCGCATCTCCTGTTCGAGCACCTTGAAGCCGGGGTCGCCGGTCAGCGCGTCGACGGTTTCGGCGTTGCGCTCCCGGACCCAGGCGAGGGCGGCTTCGCCGGATACGTCTTCCAGCCACAGGTAGGGGTCTTCATCGCTCATCAGGCGATTGTGCAGGAAGCGGCCGGCGGGCGTCGCGCAGGGCCGTGTGGACCGACCAGACGACGGAGACCAGCGGGACCGCGACCACGGCGCCGACCACGCCGGCGGCGATCGCGCCCGCGACCACCGAGATCGCCACGACCAGCGGGTGGAGGCGGACGGCCCGGCTCATCACCAGCGGATGCAGCAGGTGTCCCTCGATCTGGCCGATGATCACGATGAGCGCGACGACGATCCCCGCGACGAGCGGCCCCTTCGCGGCAAGGGCGACCACCGCGGCCACCGCCAGGGCGACCGGCGAGCCGATGAGCGGGACGAAGGCGGCGAAGAACTCCAGCAGCGCCAGCGGCACGGCCAGCGGGACCCCGAGGAGGTACAGCGCCAGCCCGACGAGGACCGCGTTCGTCGCCGCGACCACCACGATCCCGTGGGTGTATCCGGTGAAGGTGCGCCAGCCCGCGCGCCCGGCGATCGTCACGCGCTCCCGTGCCGTCTCGGGCAGCTGGTCGCGGAACCACGCCCACTGGCGGTCGCCGCCGTGCAGGAAGAAGAAGGAGCAGAAAACGGCGAGGGCGAGGACGGTGAGCACGTGGACGAGCCGGCCGGCTCCGCTGACCGCCTGGCTGAGGACGGTGGAGCGGTGGCTGGAGAGGTACTCGCCGACCCGCGACTGGACGTCGGAGAGCGCCTGCGGATTCAACCGGAAGGGCGGCTTCTCCAGCCATGCCTCGATGCGGGCGAGTCCCTCGCGGAACTCCCGGGCCAGGGTCGTGCTCTCCCCCGCCACCGCCTCACCGACCAGGGTCAGCACGACCAGCAGGAGCAGCGCGCTGCCGAGGAGGCTCACGGCGACGGCGATCGTCCGGGGCACGGCACGGGCGAGGCGCCGGGTGGGCGTCCACAGCAGCGCGGTGACGACGAGACCGAGGAAGACCGCGACGGCGATCTCGTGGAACCGGCCCAGCAGGGCGAAGACCACGTAGACGGCGGCGCCGACGACCAGCAGGCGCCAGGCGTACGACGCGGCCGTACGCAGGAACGGTGACACCGGCGGCATGGTCCATGGGTGCCACGGCGGCCCCGGAGGAAAACCCTTTGCCCCGATCGGGGCCGTCGGCGCACGATGGCCTGCCGTGAGCACCTCCCGACTGTCCGCCGTACTGCCCGACCTCGCCCCGTGGCGTTCCAGCCGTGACTTCCGGCTCCTGTTCTACCAGGGGACGGTGACCTACTTCGGCTCCTTCATGGCGATGATCGCGCTGCCGCTCCAGATCAAGCACCTGACCGGTTCACCGCTGGCCGTCGGCGCGATGGGTGCGGTGGAGCTGGTCCCGCTGGTGGTCTTCGGGCTGTACGGGGGCGCGCTCGCGGACGCGGTCGACCGGCGGCGGATGATCCTGCTGACCGAGGCGGCGCTGGGTGTGCTGGCCCTGGTGCTCCTGGTGAACGCGCTGCTGCCCCACCCGCTGCTGTGGCCGCTGTACGTGGTCGCGGCGGGCGTGTCGGCCCTCGCCGGGCTGCAGCGTCCGGCCCTGGACTCGCTGATGGCGCGGATCGTTTCGCACGACCAGCTGACGGCCGCCGCGGCGCTCAACGGGCTGCGCTACCAGTTCGGGGCGATCGTCGGTCCGGCGCTGGCCGGCCTGGTCGTCGCCTACGCCGGTCACGCCTCGGCCTACGCCGTCACGGTGGCGGGCTTCCTCGGCTCCGTCCTGCTGTGCTCGCGGCTCGGTCCGGCACCGCCCGTCGAGGGCGCCGACCGTCCGTCGCTGCGCGGGATCGCCGAGGGCGCGCGCTACGCCTGGAGCCGGCCCGTGCTGCTGGGGACGTACGCCGTGGACCTCGCGGCGATGCTCTTCGCCTTCCCGAACACGATCTTCCCCTTCCTCGCGGACGAGCTGGACGCGGTGTGGGCGCTGGGTCTGATGTACGCGGCCGGGGCGGTGGGCTCGATGCTGCTGGGGCTGACCAGCGGCTGGGTCTCCCGGGTGCGGCGGCACGGGCTCCTGGTCGTGTGCGGCGCGGCGGTCTGGGGTCTGGCGATCGCCGCGGCCGGTGTGGCGCCCGGCATCTGGCTGGTGCTGGCCTGCCTCGCGGTGGCGGGCGCCGGCGACATGCTGAGCGGGCTGGGCCGCGCCACGATCTGGAACCAGACGATCCCCGAGGAGCTGCGCGGCCGGCTCGCCGGCATCGAGGTGCTCTCGTACAGCGTGGGCCCCCAGCTCGGCCAGGTCCGGGCGGGCACCATGGCAGGCTGGACGGGGACCCGGCCCGCCTTCTGGAGCGGAGGGCTGGCCTGTGTGGCCTCGGTTGCGGTGCTGGCCGCGCTCCTGCCGAAGCTGATCTCGTACGACGCGGACACCGACGAGGACGCGGTGCGCCGCCGGGCCGCCCGGGAGGCGGAGCCGAGCGGTGCGGGGGCCGGCACGGTGGGGTGACGCCGGCCCGGCGGGGCTGTCTCAGCCCTCCTTCTCGGCGAGGATCCGGTCGGCCGCGTAGTGCGGGCAGTTCAGGGCGTGCCAGGTCACCGAGAGGGAGCCCGCCCCCGTCCGCAGCGTGCGCACCGCGCCGTCGGCGGCGGTGGCCTTGCAGAAGGGGCACATGACGGTCTCCGGGCGTAGTAGATCGAACATGCCCTGTCCTTCCCGCAGGTTTCTCACACCGGACCTGTCCAGAACTATCAAATCCGGCGCCATTCGGCCGCAGTACCCACAAGTACGGATGGGAATCCGGTAGCTCGGCCGGGTGGGAA
Source organism: Streptomyces sp. NPDC090021 (assembly GCF_044748225.1). Classification (NCBI taxonomy): domain Bacteria; kingdom Bacillati; phylum Actinomycetota; class Actinomycetes; order Kitasatosporales; family Streptomycetaceae; genus Streptomyces; species Streptomyces sp. NPDC090021. The sequence continues at coordinate 96,691 of NZ_JBIVFO010000022.1, forward strand.
CGCCGCCGGAACGGCTCCGCTGCGGCCTCCGCGGGCCGTCGCCGTCACCCCGCGGAGGCCGACAAGCCGTAGGGGTCGCGGGGCGTCGGCGTGCTGACGGGGCCGGTGGTGTGCGGGTCCGCCGGTCAGGGGAGGGGGACGCCGCGGGCCGTGACCCAGAGCTCGTACCACTCCTCGTGCGTGAGGTCGGGTTCGCGTACGGCGGCGTCGCGGCAGGCACGGATCCGGTCGGGGCGGGCGGTGCCGATGACCGGAGCGATCCGCGACGGGTGCCGGATCAGCCACCACAGCAGGACGGTCTCGGGCGTCGTGCCCTTGCGCCGGGCCAGCCCGGCCAGCAGCTCGGCGGTGGCCCGCTCGGCCGGCGTCTGCTGGCGGCCGGTGAACCGGCCCTGGGCCAGCGCACCCCACGCCTGGAGGCGGATGCCGTGGTCGCGGCAGTGTTCGAGGGTGCCGAAGGGGAAGCCGTCGGCCGTGGAGGCGGGGGTGTTGAGCAGGACCCCGGCCTCCACCCAGTCGCGGTGGTGCAGGCCTGGACCATGGCGGGGGCCGGCGGTGGAGCCATCCGGTCCTCCCGCCCGGCCGGGCCTGCCGCGGGGAGTGCAGGCGGCCGGTACCCCGGGGCGACCGGCTCAGGGAAGGTCCTCCGTCGGCGGGTCGGCCTCGTAGACGTGCGGGGTGTCCGACTCCCACTCCACCAGGCCGGTGCCGCCGAGGACGACGTCGTCGGGGTCCGGCATGCCGGCACGCCGCAGGAACTCGATGAGGTCCTCGTCCGAGCGGGCCAGGCCGAGGGGCTCCTCCCGGTCGGCGGTCCGCAGGGTCACCTGCCGGCCTCCCGACGGGAAGATCCGGTGCACGACGACGGGTGCATGATGCATGCCCCCAGCCTCGCCGGAGCGGCCCGGTCCGGCATCCCGGGAGTCAGCGCGTTCGGCCGACGGAGGCGGCGGCGTCCGCCGAGGCGCGGATGCGGAACGTGGCGGGGTCGGGGTAGGTGGCCTTCTCGGCCAGGACGACCGCCTCGATCTCCTCCTTGAAGGCGGGCTCGAAGAAGTCGATGTCGAGCAGCAGGCGCAGTCCCCGCAGGGTGGGGTCCAGCAGCGGGCGCGCCATCCGGGCCCCACCGCCGCCGATGCCGGTGAACCCGGCCCGGACCACCGCGGGCCGGGCGGCCACCCGGTCCTCGACGCCCGCCGTCGCGTAGCCGAGGATCAGCGCGAGCTCGGCGAGGAACTTCCGGGTGCCCAGGGCCATCTCCTCGGCGCCCTGGAGCGTCTGCACGGAGCCGCCGGCCACCTTGAAGTCGTCGCTGGTGCGCTTGAGGCCGCGTGACTCGTACGCCGCGAGCGCCTCCTCGAAGAGCCGCCCCGCCTCGTCGACCGCCCGCATGGCCGCCACCAGCTGGTCGATGTCGATGTCGATCTCGCGCTTCACGCTGCCTCCTGGTCCCGGAACTGTGCTGCACGCACCGTAGGAGGCAAAGTCCCGCTGCGGAACACCTCTGCGCGGTCGGATCCGAACCGGACACCGTGGCCGGGACTGACCCGTCGCCGCGAACCGGTCGTCGGGCCGGTCCGAAAAGCCCCACGGCCGGGCCCGGGGCGGGGATACTCGGACGCGTGGAACTGCACATCGATCACCGCTGGCTGCTGGAGCGGCAGGAGGCGCTGTTCAAGGACGTGGCGGTGGCCGACCACTCCGCCCTGGTCGCCGCCGTGGCCCGGCACCGGGTCAACACGCCCAGCCTGGAGGTGGACGACCCCGACGCCTACTGGCGCGCGGCCGCCCTGCTCGACGCGATCGTGCTGCTCCGGCCGCTGCCCACCTCGAACGAGTACTTCGCCTACGGGGTCGCCGTCGCTTACATAGAGGCCTCCGGAAAGGCGGTGGAGGCCTCCTACGAAGAGTGGCGCGACCTCATCACCGACATCCGCATGCTGCGCGTCAGCGTCTTCGACGTCGCCGCCCGGCTGCGCTCGTGGAAGCCGGCCTGAGGCCGGTCAGCGCCGGCGCTGGGCGGGCGTGCCCACCAGGAGGGCGTCCGAGACGAGCCGCGCACCGCGGGCGAGGCGGCTCAGCTGCTCCAGCTCCAGGGCGTACATCCTGATCGAGTTCTCAATGACCGACTCGGCTATGCCCATCGTGGGCAGCTCGGCGCGGCTGGTCTGCAGGGCCGCCCGCACCGCGCGCATCTCGTGCTGCAGCTGGAGCTGGACGTGCCGGGCGAGGAGCGCGTGGTGACGGGTCAGCGTCAGGTAACCGCCGTAGCGGGCCGGGAGGAGGTCGCGCAGCCAGCGCGTGGCCGTGCGCTCCCAGTCGTGCGTACCGGGCGCCTTGACCTGCAGGGGCCAGTCCGGGCTGAGCGTAAACGTGGCCGTCTGGGGCATTCTCGTCACTTCCGAGTGGTATCGAAGCTCTGATCGAGACGTTCTGTAAAGGGGCGGCCTCGGCCCAGGGGTTGACCGAGGCCGCCAAGGGCGCTCTGCGGGATCCGTAAGCCTGGACTCGTCCCGCGGTCGCGACGTGAGGAGGAGGTTCGTCGTACCGCGGCGCGTTCGAGAGGACGTGGGGTCGTCCTCCTTGGCATCTGGTGGATCCGGAGCGCCGTCGTCAGTAAACATATATACCGTCGAGTAAGCAAGCGTATGAAAAATTTCATGCACCTCGAAGGCTGAATACCGCCTGGTGGAGCCGGAGCGGAGCGGGTAGGGACCCTTACAGGAAAAACCCGTGCTGGTCGGCCACGTGCTCGTAGTCCTCCAGCCGGGCCTGGGTCCGCTCGGGATCCGCGTCCGCCATGGCCTGTAGCAGGGCCGCCGAGAGCATCCCGGGCGCCGCGTAGGAGTCGAACACCAGGCGGGAACCGGTCGCCGCCGTCAGGGCGACGTCCGCCTCGTCCACCAGTGGCCCGAGGGTGGGATCGGTGATCAGGACCACCCGCAGCCCCGTACTGCGGGCCGCCCGGACGGCGGACAGGGTCTCCTTGGCGTGCCGCGGCATGGCGAACGCCAGCACCCACGTCCCGCCGGCGGCCCGGGACTGAAGCAGCGCGTCGAAGGCGACGCTGCCGCCGCGTGTCACCAGGCGCACATCGGGGTGGATGCGCCGCGCGGCGTAGGCGAAGTACTCCGCCAGGGAGACCGAGATGCGCAGACCGAGGATCGTCAGCGGCACCGATGCGGCCAGCTCACGGCCGATGTCCAGTACCTGGTTGGTGTCGGCGAGCAGCCGGCGGACGTTCTCCAGGTTCTCGATCTCCGCGTCGACGGCGGCCTGCAACTCGTTGCGGCGGATCTGCTCCCGGGTGTCCGGGGCGCCGGCCACCGCACTCAGCGCGATCGGCTGGAGCACGTCGCGCAGCGCCGGGTAGCCGCTGAAGCCGAGGGAGGACGCGAAGCGGGTCACCGAGGGCTGGCTGACGCCCACCCGCTCGGCGAGCTCGGTGATCGAGAGGAACGCGGCCTCGGTGAGGTGGTCGATCAGGTACTGCGCGATGCGCCGCTGGCCCGGGGACAGGCGGCGGCCGTCGAAGAGCGCGAGGAGCCGGTCGGCCGGCGGACGAACCTCCGCGGACGACTGACCGCTCGGCGTGATCGCAGCCGCTTGCGCGCGTGCCTGCTGCCCCGATGACACCGGAGGGCCTCCTTCTCACGTCACTCGCGCCAAACATAGCTCACCCCTCGTGGCCGATGATGATCAGTCCTGGGCGCGGGAGGTCACCGGGGCGTCGGTGCGGTCGCCCAGGAACTCGTACCAGCGGCGCTGGAGGCACAGGTAGCGGGTGTCGGCCTCGACGAGGTCGAGGAAGGAGCCGATCGTGGCGGTGAGCCGCTCGCCGAGGCCCGGGTCGGTCAGGGCGCCGTCCTCGGTGAAGGCCTGGTGTGCCCCCGCCAGGCTGAACATGTCGGGGTAGACGCGGGCGCCGAGGTGTTCGAGGGGGACGCGCAGGGCCCACAGTCCACGGTTGCCCCCGACCATCGAGGGCGAGGCCGAGACCAGCAGGGTCTGCTTGTCCTTGAAGGGCTGCGGACGGTAGCGCGAGACCCAGTCCACGGCGTTCTTCAGTACGCCCGGCACGGAGGCGTTGTACTCCGGCGAGGCGATGATCAGCGCCTGCGCGGCCTCGATCCGCCTGCACAGGGCCAGGGCGCCCTCCGGCAGCCCGTCGCCGGCCTCGGCGTCGCCGTCGTAGGGCGGCATGGGGAAGTCGCGGAGGGTGACCGGTTCGGCCACGGCCCCGGCGTCGCGCACCATCGCGGCGACGAGGCCGCGAGCCGGACGTTGACGGAGCCGGTGCGCGAGGACCCGGACAGGACGAGCGCGCGCAGCGAGGTACGCGGGTGCCCGTCCTCGTGCGGGCGGCCCGGATCCGCCGGGAAGTGGTCGGTATCTGTCGGGTTCATGCCGTCTCCTGCTCCTCTGCTGCTGTCTGCTGCTCTTCCTCCTGCCGCCGCTGACGGGCCGTGGCAGGGCGGGCGGCGGCGGGGCGGGCCGCGGCGGGGCGGGCGGCCGACGTGCGGCGGGACCCGCACACGCCGGTGTGCGGGTCCCGTCCGGGCCGCCGGGTCACTTCGCGCCGGGGTTCTCCCAGCGGTAGAACTCGTGGGCCATCGCGTCCTTCGGACTGCGCCAGGTCTCCGGGTCGTGCGGGCTGACGTACGCCTGGAGCCGGTCGCTCAGTCTGCGGAACTCGGGGTGTTCGGTGACCTTGGCGATGGCCGGGCCGGGCGGCCGGTCCGCCTCGATGAAGTGCATGTACACATCGCCGAACTGGAAGAGGCTCCGGCGTGTGACCCCTACCAGGCGGGGCAGTTCACCCGCGTCCGAGTCCGCGAAGAGCTCGGCGATGTCGGGGCCCGAACCCGGCGCCATGCGGGCGACGATGAGGGCGCGGTGCGTGTCGTTCATCCGGCTGCTTGCCTTTCGTCCTCAGATGCGGCTGGCGGCGGGGGCGCGGCTCTCGCGTTCGCGCTGCTCGATCTTGTCCCGGATGAGCGCCATCTGGATCGGGGAGTTGCGGTTGATGTTGTCGGTCATCCAGGCGTCGTCCACGGGTGCTTCCGGCTTCATCGCGAAGTCCTGGGTCCACTTCATCCGGGTGCCTCCGGGCACCTTGAAGTACTGCCAGTGGATGTCCATGTGGGCGAAGGGGCCGGTCTCCACCCGTCGGGCGCGGACCGTGAGGCCCTGGCGGTCGACGGTCCGCTCCGAGACCCAGCTCCACACCTTGCCGTTCTCGTCGGGGTGCATGGTCAGACGGAACGTGGTCGTGTCGCCCTTCTGCTCGAGGATTTCGAGCGAGGCGTACTCGCTGAACAGCTGTGGCCAGCTCGGGAGGTCGTTGGTCATCTCCCAGACGAGCTCCACGGGCGCGTTGACGGTGATCTCGTTCTCGGTGTGTCCTGGCATGTCAGGCTCCGGTCATCAGGCTGTGGTTGACGAGGTCGAGGAATTCCCCGGGGGTCTTGCAGCGGTCGGCGTCGGTGGGCAGGGCCCGTCCGCGCCGGTTCTCCAGCTCACCGACGATGCCCAGCAGGCCCAGCGAGTCCAGTCCGTACGCGTCGAACGGGAAGTCCGGGCGGCTCGCCATCTCGGCGGGATCGACGGTGATGCCGGCGGTCTTCATCAGGGCCGCCAGTTCCTCCACGGTCAGTCGGTCGGGCATGTGGTGCTCTCTTCCTGTGAGGGGCCGCTCGGGCCCGGCGGACTACGGGGCCGCCGGGGAGCCCTTGCGGACGACGAGCGCGGAGTTCGATCCCATCCGGCCGCGGCTGAGCACGAGCGCGGTGCGCAGTTCCGCCTGCCGGGCTCTGCCCGTCACCACGTCGAGGTCGTGGCACACGTCGTAGACGTTCGGGGTCGGCGGGACGACGCCGTGCTCCAGCGCCAGGACCGCGGCAGCGGTGTCGAGGGCGGGCGCCGCGCAGTATGCCCGGCCGGTACCGGACTTGGGTGCCGTGACCGGCACCTTCCGTCCGTGGTCGCCCAGGGAGCGGACGATCGCGGCCGCCTCTGCCGCGTCGGCCGCCGGGGTGCCGAGGGCGTCGGCGAAGACGACGTCGATGTCCTCGGGGGCGCATCCGGCTTCCCGGAGTGCGCCGCGGACCGCCTGGGCCAGCCCCTCGCCGGCCTCGTCCGGCCGCCGGGTGCCGCTGAAGGTCGCGGCGTGGCCTGCCAGGACGGCGCGTACGGTGGCGCCGCGCCGGCGGGCTTCGGCCTCGTCCTCGACGACGAACATCGCGCCGCCCTCGGCGGGGACGTAGCCGCAGGCCTGGTCGGTGAAGGGGCGGTAGGCGCGTTCCGGGTCGTCCCGCGTGCTCAGTCCCTCGTACTCCAGCTGGCAGACGATGGAGTACGGAGCCAGGGGCGCCTCCGTCGCTCCGACCAGCATGGCCCGGCTGCCCCGGCGGATCGCCCGGTCGGCGTGCGCGAAGGCGTCGAGCCCGCCCGCCTCGTCGCTGCAGACGACCCCGCAGGGTCCCTTCAGCCCTCGGCGGATGGAGATCTGGCCGGTGCTCGCGGCGTAGAACCAGGCAATCGACTGGTACGGGCCGACGAAACGCGGGCCCTGTTCCCACAGGTGCTGCAGTTCGCGCTGGCCGAACTCACCCCCGCCGGAACCGGCGGCGGTGACGACACCGAAGGCGAAGGGGTCGCTCTCGTAGTCGGCCCGGCCGAGCCGGGCGTCCTCCAGGGCGAGGTCGGCCGCGGCGAGGGCGTGGTGGGTGAACCGGTCGGTCTGGACGAGGAACTTGTCCTCGACCAGGGAGCCCGGGTCGAAGCCCCGTACCTCGCCCGCGACGCGCAGCGGCAGGTGTTCGCAGCCCGCCCGGGTGACGCGGTCCAGCACGCTCTGACCGGACTGGGTCGCCTTCCAGAAGGCGTCGGCGCCGACGCCGTTGGGGGCGACGACCCCGATGCCCGTGATGACCGTACGGCTGGTCACGAGACCTCCTCCTTCGGCCGGGTCATGACCACGGCGGACTGGAAGCCGCCGAAGCCGCTGCCCACGGAGAGCACGCTGCGCAGTTCCCGGTCCCGGGCGACCTTGGGCACGTAGTCCAGGTCGCATTCGGGGTCGGGCGTCTCGTAGTTGGCGGTCGGCGGCACCACCTGGTGGACCATGGCGAGGACGCAGGCCGCGAGTTCTATGGCCCCGATGGCGCCGAGAGAGTGACCCACCATGGACTTGATGGAGGTCATCGGCGTCCGGTAGGCGTGGTCGCCCAGGACCTTCTTGACCGCCGCGGTCTCGTGGCGGTCGTTCTGCTTGGTGCCCGAACCGTGCGCGTTGACGTAGTCGATCTCGTCCGCGGCGAGCCCGGCCTGGGCGAGGGCGGTTTCGATGGCCCGGGCCATCTCCAGGCCCTCGGTGGTCAGCCCGGTCATGTGGTGGGCGTTGCCGAAGGTGGCGTAGCCGCCGATCTCGCAGTAGACGGTCGCGCCGCGGGCGCGGGCGTGTTCCAGCTCTTCGAGCACGAGGACGGCGCCGCCTTCGCCGAGGACGAAGCCGTCCCGGTCGGCGTCGAACGGCCGGGAGGCGTGGGCCGGGTCGTCGTTGTTCGGGGAGGTCGCCTTGATGGCGTCGAAGCAGGCCACCGTGATCGGCGATATCGGGGAGTCCGAGGCTCCGGCGATGCACACGTCCATCCGGCCCTCCGCGATGGCGTGCACGGCGTACCCGATGGCGTCGAGCCCCGAGGTGCAGCCGGTGGAGACGGTCTGGACGGGGCCGCGGGCTCCCGTCTCCTCCGCGACGGCGGAGGCGAGGGTGGCCGGCGTGAACGCCCGGTGCAGGTGCCGGCCGGCCAGCTTGTGGTCGACGTCCCACCAGGAGCCGGACTGGCTCACGGCGACGTAGTCGTGCTCCAGACGGGTGGTGCCGCCGACGGCGGTGCCGAGGGAGACACCGGTCCGCCAGGCCTCGTCCGAGGTGAGGTCGAGTCCGGCGTCACGCACCGCCTCGCGGGCGGCGACCAGGGCGAACTGGATGTACCGGTCCGCACGGGCGGCCTCCTCGTCGTCGAGGCCGTGCGCGGCGGGGTCGAAGTCGACCTCGGCGGCTATCCGGGAGCGGAAACCTGTGGGGTCGAAGAGGCTGATGCCCCGGGTCGCCGTACGCCCGTTGGCCAGCAGGTCCCAGAAGTCCTGGACGCCGATGCCACCGGGCGCGACGACGCCCACTCCGGTGACGGCCACGCGCCGGCGGGTCACGAGACCGCTCCGGTACGGTCCGGCGGCTGCTCCCATGCGGTTCCCTCCGGGTTCGGGGCCTGCTCGGTGTCCACGTGGCCCAGTTCGGGGCGCGGGGCGAGGGGGCCGAGGTGGAAGACCATGCGGGCTTCGGTGTCCCCGACGTTGCGGAAGCGGTGCCGGGTGTTCAGGGGGACCAGGAGTCCCTGGTCGGTGCGCAGCGGGTGGGGCTCCCCGTCGAGGTCGACCTCCAGCCGGCCGCTGACGACGTACACGAACTCCTCGGAGTACGGGTGGTAGTGCTCGGCGATCGACTCTCCGGGGGCCATGATGGCCAGGCCCATGAAGCCGCTGGTCGAGCCCACCGACGTCGGGGTGAGCACGGCCCTCAGGTCGCCGCCGCGGCGGCGGTTGGGCGGCGTCTCGCTCAGGTCCACGATGCGTGGGCGCTGTTGGGTCATGGTGGATGCCTCCTGGCGTGTGGGGAGAGCCTCGACGGAGATCGGGGGGTCGGGGGTCCGGGGTGGGGTCGGGACGGGGATGGGGTCGGGACGGGGATGGGGGCGGGGCCGCAGCGGTCGGCCCCGGGAGGGATCAGGACTGCGCGGGTGCCCGGCGGTCGGTGATCAGGTCCATGGTGTGGTGCGCGCCGCGGCTCCGCCCGCCGGGCGCGACCGTCAGGCGGTCGAGCACCGCGGCCTTGCGGCGGCCCGAGATGCCGTAGACGGTCTCGGGGTCGGTCTCCAGCGGGCCGCGCACGTCGATCAGCCGGACGACGATGTCGTCGCGCTGGAAGATGCTGCTGCTCCGGACGGGGCTCTCGGGCCGGCGCGCGGCCGCCTCGTCCTGACCGGCGAGGAACCTGGCGAGCGCCTGGCCGCAGCCGGGCCTGGCCGGGTAGAGGACGGCGTGCCGCTGCACCTCGGGCGACTCGGGCTCGGGTGCGGCGATGTGGTGGACGGCCGGGACGGCGGCGCGCATGAAGAACATGCGGGCCGATTCCGGGTCGCCGAGGTCCCGGTCCTGTTCGAGGTAGGGGTTGATGGCCTCCTCGACGGCGCGCACCTCGGGCTGTTCCGAGACGTGCCGCAGGGCCGCCATCAGGTCGCCCTGGACCTCGACCGTGCGCACCACCCGGTTGCCGTGCATGAACAGCGAGGTACGGCACAGGCGGGTGTGGTCGTCGACGCGGGCCGCCGGTGAGGCGTAGCTGGAGAGGATGGCCGCGACGTCCTTCTCGCTGCCGGGCTTCACGGTGAACGTGAGGGCGTGGCGCACGATCCCGGCGCCCAGGCGGGGCGTGGACTGCAGGCGCGCCGTGGACGGGCGGGACGCCTGGTCGTAGCCCCGGCCGGTCTCGCGCAGGACGGTGAACTTCAGCGGGCGCATGGAGCGCGCACATGCGCCGAGCGGCCGGACCTGTTCGGCGTGGTGCTCGCTGTTGACCCAGGCGAGGTACTGCGGGGCGCTCTCCCACTCGCTCGTGATCAGCCACTGCGAGGGGTTCTCGAAGGACTGGCACAGCTGGTCGCTGATGTGGCCCGGGACCGACGCGATGTCGTTGCGGAGCTTTTCGTACGCCTCGAAGAACCGCTGCTGGGTCCCCTCGTGGAGATCCATCAGAAGGACGACCCGGAGCATGGAGCCGTCGAAGGCTGACTGCGACACCCGTTCGGACAGGGTGGTTGTCATCTACTCACTCCTTCATGAGGGGGTGGAGATCCATCGCGTACGGACCCCTCGTCCGTCACCGGTGGCGTCCGCCCGGGCCGGCGGCCGCCTCGCCGGGGAAGGACGGGCCGGCGCGTCCCGGGGGAGCCGCTGTCGCTCATCGTCATCCGGGTAGGGGCGTACCGCTACATGTCGGGATCAAGCGGGTGACAACCGGCGAATCAACTGGGCCTCATCCCGGATCGGGGGCATAAAGAGTCCACTCCCCCACACAGAAAACAGGAGCCCGCAGCTGATGGAAGACAACGCCGATGTTCGCGTACCGGTTCTCGTCGTGGGCGGCTCCCTCGTGGGCCTGTCCACCTCGCTGTTCCTGAGCCGCCACGGAGTGAGGCACCTGCTGGTCGAGAAGCACTCCGGTACCTCCCCGCACCCGCGTGGCCGTGGCATCAACGCCCGGACGATGGAGCTGTACCGCACAGCAGGGGCGGAACACGCGATCCGCCGGGCGGCGTCCGTACTGGAGGGCATTCAGGGCATCCTGCAGGCGCGGTCGCTGACCGACACCGCCGACCACAACTGGCTGATCAAGTCGATCGACCCGTCCGGCGCACTGGCGCGTTTCAGCCCGACGCAGTGGTGCCTGTGCAGCCAGAACAACATCGAGCCGGTGCTGGCCGAACAGAGCCGCGCGCAGGGCGCCGACATCCGCTTCGGCAACGAGCTGATGAGCTTCGACCAGGACTCCACCGGGGTGAACGCCGTGGTGAAGGACCGCACGACGGGCGAGCACATCACGGTGCGGGCGGACTTCCTGATCGCGGCGGACGGGCCGCGCAGCCCCGTCCGCGAACAGCTGCGGATCCCCCAGACGGGTAACGGCGAGCTGTTCCACAACGTCAGCGTCACCTTCCGCTCGGAGCGGCTGGTGAAGGTGCTGGGCGACCTGCGCTTCATCGTCTGCTACCTGATGCGGCCGGGCGCCGACGGGGCGCTGCTGCCGGTGGACAACGACACCCAGTGGGTCTTCCACGCCCCCTGGCACCCCGACCAGGGCGAAACCCTGGAGGACTTCACCGACGAGCGGTGCGTGGACCAGATCCGCGAGGCGGTCGGTGTACCCGACCTGGACGTGGAGATCGGCGGCAAGGCGCCGTGGCACGCGGCCGAACGGGTGGCGGAGCGGTATGCGTCCGGTCGGGTGTTCCTGGCCGGGGACGCCGCCCACGAGATGTCGCCCACCGGGGCCTTCGGCTCCAACACCGGTATCCAGGACGCGCACAACCTGGCGTGGAAGATCGCCGCGGTACTGGACGGGTCGGCGGGCATCGAACTGCTCGACACCTATCAGGCCGAGCGGCTTCCGGTGGCCAGGGCCACGAGTGAGCGGGCGTCCGCCCGTTCGGCCGAACACAGCCACCCCGGATACGCGCCTCCGCCCACCATGGGCGGCGGACCGGGCAGCGGTGTCCTCACCACGGCGATGGCCTACTGCTATCCGCAGGGGGCGCTCGTCGGCGCCGCCCCGGGGCGGCCCGTCATCCCGGAGACGATGCAGTCGATGGGCGACACCGGGACCCGGGCCCCGCACATGTGGCTGACCAGGGCCGGTGAGCGGATCTCCACCCTGGACCTGTACGAGACCTCCTTCGTGCTGCTCAGCGGCGCGGGTACGCCGTGGCGGGCGGCCGCGGAACAGGTGGCCCGGGAGCTGGAGGTACGGCTGGAGGCCTACACGATCGGCTCCGCGCCGGATGCCGACCTGGTCCCGGCGGGCGGTGCCCCCTGGACCGAGGTCCACCGGCTGGCTGCCGACGGCGCCGTGCTCGTACGCCCGGACGGGTTCGTGGCCTGGCGCGCGGAGGGTGCGGTGGCCGATCCCCCGGCGGCGCTGCGGGAGGTCCTCTCGACGGTGCTGCGCCGGGCGTGACCGCCCACTCCCCCCGTCCGCCGGCCGTGCGCGCGGCCGGCGGACGGGGTTCAGCGGCAGGTCCAGCAACCTGCCCAGCAGTCGGCGTCGGGCCGGGCGGTACGGCGGCGGCCGGAACCGCCGCCGGCCACCCTCCCGGCGCCGCCCGTCGCGCCACCGCCACCGCCACCGTCACCGCCACGGTCACGGTCACGGTCACGGTCGAGGGCGGTCCGGTTCGCGTAACACGCGACAACGACCGCGATCGCGGCCAGTTCCTCGGGGGCGGCAACGCCCCTCTCCACACGCAGCAGGCTCGCTATCGGAACATCGTTCGACATCGGCACGGCCTCTCTCACGGGGGCTGCGCGTGCGCCCTGTCGCGTCGCGAGGGCCTGACCGGCTCGGCGTCGACGCGGGCGGCACACGGGTGGCTCGGCGCGCCGACGGGACGTGTTCCGCATGCGCGAACCGGCCTGTGGGGTCCTGCCGGATCCTGGGGACCCCTGTCGCGACCGACGGTACAAGCGCCCGGCGGACGCGGCACGCCGGGACTTCGGCACCCGGCGGGGTGGCCGTGAGCGGCCACCAGCCCCTGCTCTGCCGGGGCTGCGCCGGCCATCTGTACGCCGTCTGCACGACGGACCACACGGGCGGGAACAAGGTCGGCCAGTGGGAGGTCGACCACGAGATGCCCGTGTCGTGCCCGCTCGCCGGCCTGCTGCCGCTGACCGGCAGGGGCGTCTGCGTCCACGACCTGCCCGGCGCCGAGGAGGTCCTGGGCCCACGGCGCTGAACCGGGGCGCGTTGGGCCGCACGGGTGAGTACCCGTCCGCCGCGGACCTCACCGCGGCGGACTGCTGCGGTGCGTGCGGCCTCGATGCGTGCGCGGAGCTCCGTACGGCGCTGAGGTGCTTCGTCCAGCCAGGCCTGGGCGTCACTCAGGTCCTGTACGAGCTCCTGGCGTTCGTCGTCCCGTTTGCGCAGGTCCGGCGTCGCCGCCCGCTGCTGCTGGAGGGCGGCCTCGTCGGGCAGCAGGGCGTGCAGTGCACCGATGCCGGCGCGCAGGCGCTGCCCGGCGCGGGTGGGTCCGGCGGCGTCGAGCGCCGCGCACACGGGTCCGGCGGCACGCGGAAAGGTTTGGGCCTGCGGGCCCCGTCCCGGCGCCCCGGGAACGGCGCCGGCGGTCAGCTCGTCCGGCGGGTCCCCGCCTTCCTCGTCCTCCACTGGTCCGCCGTCATCACCCAGATGACGTCGATCCCCGACTCGCCGGGGGTGAGCGGGCCTTCGGGCGCCGGTACGCGCTCAAGCTCGGTGAATCCCAGGCGCCGCGCCACCGCCCCGCTGGCGTGGTTGGCGAGGTCGTGGTGGATCTCGACGCGGTCGATGCCCGCCAGCCGGAAGCCCTGGCCGACGAGGCCCGCGACGGCCATGGTGACCAGGCCCTGTCCGGTCCGGGCGGAGTGGAGCCAGTAGCCGATCTCGAGGCCGCCCGGCCCGATACGGCGCATGAGACTGCAGCCGCCGATCACTTCGGCGTCCAGGGTGATCGCGTAGGCGAAGGTCCGCCCGGTCTCCCACTCCTCATCGACCCGGGTGAGGAACGCGGCGGTCTGCCGCCTGCCGGGGTCGGCGGCCCAGGGCATCCACGGCACGAGCTGGTCCAGCGATTCGTGGATAGCCCGTTCCAGGGCGTCGAGGTCGCTCATGCGCCACCGGCGCAGGTCGACCCGGTCTGAACGGAAACTCTCGGCGGGCTCTTCCATGCACCGGATGCTCCCTCAGCGCGGCTGTCGGCGACAACGCATTAAGGGCTGCCCTCCCCGGGGTGACACAGCGCGTGCGCACGGGCGATGTCGACCGGCCCGTCCCCGGACAACCGGAGGAAGTGGTCCGCCTGCCAGGCCTGCGTGGCGTCCGCCTGACGACTGGTGGTGGTCACCCACGGCGGATAGACACGGAACGCGCGCTTGCCGCCGGAGCCGTTCGTCGACACGACGCCCCTCTCGCGCAGCACGTCCCGCGGGAACACGAACTGCCCGAACCGCTCGCCCTCGCGGGTGCTGATGACGAACAGGTCGACGGGATCCGCGGCGTCGAAGGGCTGGATCGGCCCGCCCGCGGACCTTTTCCACACCGTGACGAACTGGCCGGCCTTCGTCGGGGTCGTCCTGGCCACCCGGAACCTGACCGACAGGCCGTCCAGGGTGAAGCCGCACGCCCCGTAGTCGGCGCTCTCCGCCTCGGGCACCGGGCGCGAGCAGGTGAACCCGGCCGGGTCGTACACCAGCTCCTTCGCCCGCAACAGGTCACCGGGGATCCGCGGCTCGCCCTGCCAGGGTTCACATTCCACAGCCATACGGACATCCTGCCAGACTCCGAACTCCTGAACGAATCACGCCACGTCCACGCAACCCCGAGCCGACGGGCCGGCTGCGTGGCCCGCCAGGAGATCTCCCACCTCGGGACTGGAGGAGGACGAGGACGGCGGGCATCAGTGAGCGTCAGGTGCCGACCACATCACTGCGTCACGGGTAGGCACTCGGCGAGCAGGTCGACGATGTCGCGCCAGGCGCGCCGCGCGTGGTGGCCGACACGGGGGGGGGCGCGGCGTGGTCGACCGGCGGGCGGTGGAAGGCGTGCAGGGATCCGCCGTAGACCGTGAGTCGCCAGTCGACGCCTGCGGCCTGCATCTCGGCAGTGAAGGCCTCCCGTTGCGCAGGCGGCATGATCGGATCTTCCGAACCGACTCCGGCCCACACCGGGCAGCGAATACGTTCCGCCACGGGTGTTCACTTCCGGCGGACCGCAGTCCGTCTCCGGGACGCTGTCCGCCTGGCGGCCGGGCGACACCGTACGCACCTCCGAGCTGCCCCCCACCCCGCCATCAGCGCCCAGCGGGACAGCCGGGACACGCGCGAGCCGTGAACCGCCGCGCTCCCCGCGGGGGCAGGGTTGACGGTCCCGCCGGTCCGGAGCACAGTAGCCACCGTTCTGAGAGCGCTCCCAGAACGGTGGACCCAGCTCCGTATCCCCCCACCCCGCGCCTCGCCGCGCGCTTCAGAGAGGGCACCCATGCGCGACACATCCGGCAGGAAACGAGCGACCTTACGACGGGCCGCACTGGCCGCGATCGGTACCACGGCCCTGGTGGCGGCGGCCGCCACCGGCGTCGTGCTGCCCGCGAACGCCGCCGCTCCCCCCACCCCCGCGGGCTGGTCCCAGGTGTTCCTGGACGAGTTCGACGGGCCCGCCGGCTCCGGCGTGGACACCGCCGACTGGCAGTACACCACCGGCACCAGCTACCCCGGCGGCCCCGCCAACTTCGGTACCGGCGAGATCGAGACGATGACCGCCGACCCCGCCAACGTCTCCCTCGACGGCGCCGGACACCTGCGCATCACGCCCCGGCGGGACTCCGCCGGCCGGTGGACGTCCGGCCGCGTCGAGACCCGGCGCGGCGACTTCCAGCCCCCCGCGGGCGGCACCCTGCGCACCGAGGCCCGCATCCGGATGCCGGACATCACCGGCCCCGCGGCCAAGGGCTACTGGCCCGCCTTCTGGATGCTCGGCACCCCCTACCGCGGCAACTGGTGGAACTGGCCGGGCATCGGCGAGATCGACATCATGGAGAACGTCCAGGGCCTCAACACCGTCTGGGCCACCGTGCACTGCGGCACCAGCCCCGGCGGCCCCTGCAACGAGACGTCCGGCATCGGCGGCCAGCGCGTCTGCCCCGGGGCCACCTGCCAGGCCGGCTTCCACACCTACGCGGTCGAGTGGGACCGCTCGACCGCCGTCGAGCAGATGCGCTTCTACGTCGACGGGCTCAACTACCACACCGTTCGGGCCGATCAGGTGGACGCGACGACCTGGACCAACGCCACGAACCACGGCTACTTCATCATCCTGAACGTCGCGATGGGCGGCGGCTTCCCGGACGCCTTCGGAGGCGGGCCCGACGCCGGTACCGAGCCGGGCCACGCCATGGTCGTCGACTACGTGTCGGTCCAGCGGTCGACCGGCAGCACGACCCCGCCCACCACTCCCCCGACCACACCGCCCACGACCCCGCCGGCCGGCAACCGCGACGCGTACGCCGCGATCGAGGCCGAGTCGTACGACGGCCAGTCGGGCACGGCGACGGAGGCCTCCACGGACACGGGCGGCGGCCGGAACCTCGCAGCCCTCGGCAACGGCGACTGGGCCCTGTTCCGGGGCGTGAACTTCGGCTCCGCCCCGGCGACGCAGTTCCACGGCCGGGTCGCGAGCGGCGCCGCCGGCGGGGTGAGCGGGCTCGTCGAGGTACGGCTCGACAGCAGGACCTCGCCCCCGATCGGGAGCTTCTCCGTCGCGAACACCGGCGGTTGGCAGAGCTGGCGCACGGTACCGGCGAACATCACCGCGGTCACGGGCACGCACGACGTCTACCTGACCTTCACCAGCGGCCAGCCGGCGGACTTCGTGAACGTCAACTGGTTCGACTTCGGTCACTGAGCCCGGCGCAGCCCCGGCGCAGCCCCGGCCCCGCCACAGCCCCGCCACAGCCCCACCGCGGGCGCGCACCACGGTGCGCGCCCGCGTCAGGCGGCGGTCTTCCCGGCCAGGAAGCCTCGCAGTCTCGTCAGCGGCCACGCGTTGATGACGTCGTCCGCCGTAAGCCAGCCGCGCTGCGCCGTCCCCACCCCGTAGCGCATACAGGTCGGATGCGTGGCGGCGCGGGCGCCGGAGTTCACCGCGCACTTCACGCCGTACCGCTTCGCCCGCAGGAAGTCCTCGCCGCACCGGTCGAGCCGCTCGGGGTGGGCGTTGATCTCCAGGGGCGGTGCCGGCCCGCGCGCAGGCCTCGAAGACCGCGTCGAAGTCGGCCTCGATGCCCGGGCGTCTGCCGATGCGGCGGGTCGTCGGACGGCCGATGACGGCGACGTACGGGTTCTCGCAGGCTCGGATGAGACGGCGGGTCAGGTCGCGCCTGCTCTGGTTGGAGTGCGAGTGCACCGGGGCCACGCAGAGGTCGAAGCCGGCGAGGAACTCGTCGGGCCACCTCCCCGCCCCGGATCGCGATGAGGTCCGCGTACTCCTGGAGCATCGCCTCGACCTGGTCGTTGGCTCGGGCCATGCCTCCAGGGTGCCCCTCAGGCCCGGGGCGGGCACCCCGGACGAACGTGCGGCCCGAGGGTGGACGGGGCATAGCCTGGAGGGGTGGACGGTGCGTACGTGACGCTGTTCCTCGCCGGTGACGTGATGCTCGGCCGCGGCGTGGACCAGATCCTCCCGCACCCCGGTGACCCCGCGCTGCCGGAGGCGTACGTCCGTGATGCCCGCACCTACGTCGAGCTGGCGGAGACGGCGAACGGTGCCGTCCCGCGCCGGGTGCCGTACGCGTGGCCGTGGGGCGAGGCCCTGCCGGTCCTGGACGCGGCCGCCCCGGATGCCCGGATCGTCAATCTGGAGACCTCCGTCACCGTGAGCGGCGACCTCGCGCCCGGTAAGGCGGTCCACTACCGGATGCACCCCGCCAACGTTCCCGCGCTGGCCGTCGCCCGCCCCGACGTCTGCGTCCTCGCCAACAACCACGTCATGGACTACGGGCGGCGCGGCCTGGCCGAGACCCTCGACGTGCTCTCCGCCGCCGGGCTGCGGACGGCGGGTGCGGGCCGCGACCTCGACACGGCGCGGCGGCCCGCGGTGGTCCCCCTCCCCGGAGGCCGGCGCGTGCTGGTCCACGCCCTCGGTTCGGCGTCGAGCGGGATCCCCCACGACTGGGCGGCCGGGGCCGACCGGAGCGGTGTCGCCCTCGTCGAGGAGTCCTCGGAGGGGGACGCGGCCGAGGTGACCGGCCGCATCCGGCGTGCGAAACGGTCCGGCGACCTCGCGGTCGTCTCCGTCCACTGGGGTTCCAACTGGGGTTACGCCGTCCCCCGCGAGCAGGTCCGCTTCGCGCACGCCCTCGTCGACGGCGGCGCGGACGTCGTCCACGGGCATTCCTCGCACCATCCGCGCCCGATCGAGGTGTACCGGGGGCATCCGGTCCTCTACGGCTGCGGCGATCTGATCGACGACTACGAGGGGATCGGCGGACACGAGCGGTACCGGGACGACCTGCGGCTGCTGTACCTCCTCCGCCTGGAGCCGGACACCGGAATCCTCCACGACGCGTGCCTGGTCCCCCTGCAGGCCCACCGGATGCGGCTGCGCCGCGCCTCGCGCGCGGACACCGACCGGCTCGGCGAGGTACTCACCCGCGCCGGCCGTGCGTTCGGCACCTCGGTGTCCCGTACCCCGCTGGACACGCTCACCGTCCACACGGCCGGGTGAGCGATCGCGCAGGACGCGTCCTGGTTCGGCCGATGACAGCGCGGGCAGCCGCGTGGCACACAGACCGAGGCAGTGGAGTGACATCCAGAGCCGCTTCGTCGACGACCCGCAGGAGGCCGTGCGGTCGGCGGACACCCTGGTGGCGGAGGTCATGCAGGACCTGGCCGGCGGCCTCTCCACGCGCAAGCAGGGGCTGGAGGGGCAGTGGGGCCGCGGTGAGCAGATTTCGGCGGAGGATCTGCGGGTGGCGCTGCGGCACTACCGCTCGTTCTTCAACCGCCTTCTCAAGACCTGAACCGGCGGCCCGGCCGGGCATCCGCCCATCCCGCCCATCCCCGGGTGCCTGTGCCGGACGAGGTCAGGCCTCGTCCGGCACATGGATGTCCAGGACGCAGATGTCGTCCCGGTTGGCCAGGCGCCGCCCGGCCAGCGTGCGGGCGAGTTCCTCGTCGAGGCCGTCCCGCAGGAGCCGTACGGTGTCCTGGGCGAGCCGGTCCAGCCCGAGGTCGATGTCCTCGCCGGGCTCCTCCACGAGCCCGTCGGTGTAGAGCAACAGGCGGTCGCCCGGCAGGAGATCGATGACGGCCTGTCCGTAGGCGGAGTCGCGGGCGGCGCCCAGGAGGCAGCCGTCGGGCTGCGGCAGGAACCTCCCCCGGCCGTCGCGGATCAGCAGTGGCGGCAGGTGCCCGGCCCTCGCCCAGGTCAGGCGCCGCTCCTCCGGCTGGTAGCGGCCGATGAACATCGTCGCCGTGGCGGACGGCTCCGCATCCGTGTGGAGCAGGAGGTTGTTGAGGCGGCGCAGGACGTCGACGAGGGCCGATCCGGTGATGGTCATGCCCTTGGCGGTGAACCGCAGCTGCGCCATGGTGCCGACGGCCGCGAGTCCGTGGCCGGCCACGTCTCCGACGACGAAGAGCGCGCTCTTGTCGGGCAGTTCGATGGCGCTGTACCAGTCGCCGCCGACGTTGACCCCGCTGTCGGCGGGGATGCAGGCCACGCCGACGCACAGGCCGGCGAGTTCCAGGGACTGTTCGGGGATGGGCAGCAGGGTGGCCTGGAGCCGGGCGGCGAGGGCGCGTTCGGCCTGGAGCATGCCGCGCTGGAGGAGGACGGCCCGCTCGCTCTCACGCAGGGCGAGTTCGGCGTCGCGCAGGGCGGTGACGTCCTGGAAGAACCCGTGCACCTCGACCGGGGTGCCGTTGGCGTCGGTCTGCGCCTCCACGACGATCCGCAGGTGTCGTACGCCGCCCGAGGTGGTGATCCGGAAGGGCTGGTCCACGGCGTTCCCGAGCCTCAGCAGCCGTCGGACCGCGGCGGCGAGCCTCGGCTGGTCCTCCGGCAGCACGTGGCGGGGCAGTTCCTCCAGGCCGATGGGCCCCAGGGCGGCCTCGCGGTCGAAGATGGCGTAGACCTGGTCGGACCAGGTGACCCGGTCCGTCGTCAGCTGCCACCCGGCCCAGCCGAGGTTGCCCAGCCGCTGCATGTCGGCCAGCCTGCGCAGTTCGCGTTCGCTGGTGTCGTGCCGGATCCAGGAGACGACGAGGCGTTCTCCGAGGCGCGCGGCACGGACGGAGTACACCGATTCCTGGGGGAATCCGGCGCCCACCTCCTGGTACCGGAAGGGCTCGCCCTCGTACACCGCGCCGGTGGCGAGCGTGTCCCGGTAGCCCTCCCACAGCGCGGTGCCGGCCACGGTGGGGTAGGTCTCCAGGACCTTCCGCCCGATGAGTTCCTTGCCCCGGCGGCCGGCCACGTCGACCGAGTCGGGCGCGGCGGCGTCGATCCGGTAGTCCTCGATCTCCCCGGCGGTGGAACGCAGCGGAGTGAGCAGCACGGCGGGCCCGGAGATCACGTCGAGGATCCGCTGGGCCTGTTCCACGGCGTCGGGGGCGATCGCGGCCCCGTCCTCGGCGCCGGCGGTCCTGTCGAAGGCGCGCAGCAGCGCGCCGCACAGCCGTACGGCCTGGTGCAGCAGCGTCCGCGTGGCGGGTGCGAAGGCGCCGGGCCGGGTGCGCAGGAACCCCACGGCGGTCCTGGCGGGTCCCTCGGACGGTACGGGGATCCAGGCCCGCGAGGGCCACCGCTCGGGCGGGTTGCCGATCAGCAGGTAGCGGCGTGCGTCCGCCACCGGATCCTCCAGCCAGACCGCGTGCCGTGCGGCGATCGCTTCGAGGGCGGCGACCCCGCTGAGCGGCGGCACGTGGCTCCACTGGTCGGCCAGCTCTTCGTCGATGCCGGCGTGTCCGGCCAGTTCCAGGCTGCCCGCTGCGGTGACGGTGTAGATCATGACGGCGTCCACTCCGACCGCTTCGGCCAGTACGGCCCGCAGCAGCTCCGCGACGTCCCCCTCGTCGCCCGCCTCGGCCAGGCATTCCGCGATCCGGGCCGGCAGCGGGCGCAGCCCGTCGTCGTCGGGCGGGCCGTCGCACGGGCCCGCGGAGCCGACGTCGGGCTGCTGCCGGGCCCGGTCCTGGGCGGGGGCGGGCGACGGGGACGGGTCGGTCAGGGGTGCGGGGGGCCGCTCGGAGCGGATCTGGCCCAGAGCGAGCCAGCACTCCTCCATCAGGGTCCTGTCCCGCCGGGCGGCGCGTTCGAGCAGCTTCTCGTAGGCGGCGTCGGCGGAGATTCCCGTCTGGGCCATCAGGACGCCCTTGGCGCGCTCCAGCACGGCCGTGGCCGCGGCGATGCCCTCCAGGTCGGCGATCTCCGACCGCAGCCTGGCCACCACCTTGGCCAACGCCAGCACCTCGGGCGAGGCACCTTCGTCGGGAAGCACGACGTGGTGCGTCATAGCTTGAGGATGCCACGGCGGTACCCGGGTACGCGCCCGGCCGGTGGGCCCGGGGCGCCGTGCGCCCGCGGGAAGGGGGCGGCCCGCGGAGTTACCCTCGGAGCAGGCCGTGAAAGGGATGGTGCGCATGTGTCGGTGGCTCGCCTACTCGGGTACGCCCGTCCTGCTCGACACCGTGCTCTACCGCCCCGAGCACTCGCTGATCAACCAGAGCCTCAAGTCGCGGCTGGGTGTGGAATCGACCAACGGCGACGGTTTCGGCCTCGGCTGGTACAGCGCGGACGGCAACGGGACACCCGCGGTCTTCCGTGACATCGGCCCGGCCTGGAACAACCGCAACCTCCAGGAGCTCGCGGCGCACGTCCGCTCGCCGCTGTTCTTCGCGCACGTCAGGGCCTCGACCGGATCGGCGATCCAGCAGACGAACTGCCACCCGTTCCGCCACGGCCGCTGGCTGTGGATGCACAACGGGGCGATCGGGGACTTCAACCGGCTCCAGCGCGACCTGTGCATGGCCGTCGACCCGGCCCTGTTCCCGTGCATCGAGGGGTCCACGGACTCCGAGGTGATGTTCTACCTCGCGGTCACCTACGGGCTCGACCAGGACGTTCCGGGTGCTGTGGCCAGGATGGCGGGGCTCGTGGAGCGACTGGGCAAGGAGCACGGCGTGGCCGAGCCGCTCCAGATGACGGTGGCGGTGAGCGACGGCGAGCGCGTGTGGGCGTTCCGGTACTCCAGCCAGGGCAGGTCCCGGTCGCTCTACTACAGCAGCCGGGCCGACACGGTCCGGCACCTCTATCCGGAGATCGACTATCTGAGGGAGGTCTCCGACGAGACCCGGATCGTGGTCTCCGAGCCGCTGGGTGACCTGCCGGGCGTGTGGAACGAACTCCCCGAGAGCAGCTACGCAGTCGTCCCGTCCGGACCGGACGTGGACTACCTCCCCTTCATTCCGGAGTTCTAGCCGCGGCCGTACCCCTGAGTGGGGGGCGATGCGGCGGGTAGGTGGAGCTCTGGGGAGGGCCTGGAAGGACGGCACCACCGCCTCGGCCGAACCGGTGTCCACCGGTTGCCGGCGGCGCCCACCCCCACCCGGAAGGACCCCGATGTCACTGGCCGTGTCCACGTCGGCGCCCCACCGCGGCAGCCGGACCCTCGCGCCCCTCCGGCCGGGAAGCGGCGGGTCCGCCGCGGCCACCGTGCCGACCATGGGCGTGGAGGAGGAGTTCCTGCTCGTCGACCGCCGCACCCGGGCCCCGGTGGGCCGGGCGGCCCGTGTCATCGAGGCGGCTGCGGGCAAGCTCGGACCACTGGTCCAGCCGGAGTTCTTCACCGCGCAGGTCGAGTCGTGCACGAGCCCCACGTCGAGCACGGCCGTGCTGCGGGCCGAGCTGGCCTGGCTGCGGGCCGAGCTGGTCCGGGCGGCGGACGCGGCGGACTGCCTGCTCATCGGGACCGGTACTCCCGTGATCCCGCCGGAGGGTCCGCTCAGCGTCACGCCGGACGAACGGTACCGGCGGATGGAGGTCCGCTTCGCCTCCGCCATAGCGGGCCACGACCAGCCCGTGTGCGGCTGCCACGTCCACATAGGCGTGTCCTCCCGGGCGCAGGCCCTGGACCTGGCCAACCGGCTGCGGCCCTGGCTGCCCACCCTGCAGGCCCTCAGCGCCAATTCCCCCTTCGACCGGGGCCGGGACACCGGGCATGCCAGCTGGCGGGCGGTCGAACACGCCCGCTGGCCCACCGTGGGACCCGCTCCCTTCCTCGACGAGGCCTCGTACGAACGCATGGCCCACGACCTGGTGCGGTGCGGTGCCCTGCTGGACCGGCGGATGATCTACTGGTACGCCCGTCCGTCCGAGCACGTCCCGACGCTGGAGATCCGCGTCGCCGACGTGAACGCCCGCCTCGACACCGTCGTACTGCTCGCGGCGCTCGTCCGCGGGCTCGCGGGGGTGCTGCTGCCGGAGCGCGACGAGGGCCGGCCGCCACCGTTCCTGGAGTGCGGGCGGCTGCGGGAGGCCCATCGGCTGGCGGCCCTGCACGGGCTGTGCGGCGGTGAGGGCCTCGACCCGGTCGCCGGGGCTCACGTACCCGTGTGGGACATGCTGGACCGGCTGCGCGAGCGGGCCGCTCCCGGGCTGGCCGCGGCCGGTGACCTGCGGCTGGTGGACACCCTGCTCGACCGGCTGCGCGCGGAGGGGGGCGGGGCGGCCCGTCAGCGGGCCGCCCATGTCCGGCGCGGGCGGCTGAGTGACGTGGTCGACGACCTGGCGAGGACGACGGCGTCCGCGTGAGGACCGGACCGGGGCGGGACCGGTCCCTCGTACGAGGGCCCCAGGTTTCCGCTCACCCCGGCCGGGCACGTGCCGGGAAAGGGGATCTCCGGGCCCCGAGTGGACAGCGAGAGGACGGGAGAGGACGGGAGAAGGCCCCGGGGGACACGAAAGGAGCTGTCATGGACGACCAGGGCGGCGCAGGAGGAGTACCGCTGCACCACGACGACGAAGGCCGGCGCCGGGCCCCGCACCCCGGGCAACGGGCCGGAAGGCCCCGGCGGGACGACGGGACCACGCGGGCCGACGGGACCACTCGGGCCGCGGACACCGACGAGGCCAGCCGACTCGACCGGCCCCTGGAATCCGACGGACCCGGCCGGGGCACCCGGTGGACGGGTCCGGACGACGAACGGCCCGCCGGCCCCCGCCGGTCGACTTGAGGAGGCCGGCGTGCACCGGAGCCACCGGCCGGCCACGGGCCGCGCCCCCGGCTTCCTGGCCATCTACCTCAACGACCACCTGACCGGTGCGAACGGCGGCGTCGAGATGCTCCGCAGGGCCGCCGGCGCACACCGGGGCGGGGTCCTCGGCACCTCCCTGGAATCGCTGGCCGAGCAGGTGGCGCAGGACCGGCTGACCCTGCGCACCCTGGCCGATCTCGACGTTCCCGTGATGAGGACCAGGGCCGCTCTCGGCCGGCTCGCCGAGAAGGTGGGCAGGCTGAAGCTCAACGGACGGACCGTGTCCCGCTCCCCGCTCAGCGACGTACTGGAACTCGAAGCGATGCGCCTGGGCGTCGAGGGCAAGGCGGCCTGCTGGCGTACGCTGCGGAGCCTGGCCCGCACCGACCCCCGCATCGACACCGCCCTGATCGAGGAGCTGATCCAGCGGGCGGAGCAGCAGATCCGCGCCCTGGAGGCCATGCGCAGCGCCTGCGCTTCGCAGCTCTTCGCGCGTGAGGCCCGCGGCCGGGCCGCGACACCCCATGCGGCGCAGGCCGTGCGGCGCCGCGGTCTGCGCGGTCTGCCCGGGACGGGCCCGACCTGACCGGCACGAGGGCCTCACCCCCTGCCCCCTGCCCCGCCGCACCGCCGCACCGCTGCACCGCTGCGCCGCTTCGGGCGAGTCCCCGGAACCGCGCGAGGCGGCGGGCGGACGCCGGTTCCGGGGGCGGGTCGGCCACCGGGGCGAGGGGCCCGCGCGGGAACGTGGCCGCTCCGGCATCCTGGGCGTGAACCGGACATGTGCGGGGAGGCGCCCGAGTGCCACTCCCGTCCGGCCACCGGGGCGGGCGGCAGGCGCAGGCACACGTACAGCCACGAGAGAGGCGAGAGCCGTGAACGAGAAGGACATCTGGGGATACCACGAAGGCTCCGGCCACCACAGCGGCATCGATCTCGTCGGCTACAGGGTCGAGGCGACCGACGGCCACATCGGGAAGGTGGACAAGCACTCGGCGGACTTCCGGGCCTCCCACATCGTCGTCGACACAGGCGTCTGGATCTTCGGCAAGCACGTCCTGCTCCCGGCGGGCACCGTCGACCGCATCGACGCGGCCGAGGAGAAGGTCTACCTCAACCTGACCAAGGAGCAGATCAGGAACGCACCCGACTACGACGAGGCCAAGTACGCCGGCGAACCGAACTTCATGGACCGGTTCGGCCACTACTACGGCCAGTCCCACATGTGAGGGGCGCCCGTGAGGTACGCGGGTCCCGGCCGGGAGTACGCGCGCGCTCGGTACCTCACCACGCGGATCACGGCCGACGCGGGTGAGGGGTTCCCGGTGGAGGCCGCGCCGCCGGAGCACACCCCGCTCCCCTCCCGACCTCACACCCTGCGTTGATCACCCGTTACCCTTCTGTTCGGCGAGGCGACCGCCTGTTGATCATGGAGGAAATCACGTGCCCGAACCGCGTTCCGGCAGCCGTCCCACCCTGGAGGCCGTCGCGGCGCTCGCGGGCGTGTCGAGGGCCACGGTCTCCCGCGTGGTCAACGGCGGCGAGGGCGTCCGCCCGCATCTGGCGGACCGGGTGCAGACGGCGATCCAGGAGCTGGGATACATCCCCAACCATGCGGCGCGGACGCTGGTCACCCGGCGCACCGGTGCCGTCGCGGTGATCATCCCCGAGCCCGAGGCCCGGATCTTCTCGGACCCCTTCTTCTCCCGTCAGATACGCGGCATCAGCAAGGAGTTGACCGCGCACGACACCCAGCTGGTGCTGCTGCTGGTGGAGGACCGCTGCGACTACGACCGCATCGAGCGGTACCTGGCCGGCGGCCACGTCGACGGGGCGCTCGCCTTCTCCCTCCACACGGACGATCCGCTGCCCGCCATCGCTGCCCGCATGGGCATGCCCATGGTCTACGGCGGCCGGCCCGGCTGGACCGCCGGGCCCGGCGGGGACGACAGGGTCACGTACGTCGACGCGGACAACCGCGGGGGCGCCCGGGACGCCGTACGGCACCTGCTGGCGCAGGGCCGGCGGCGGATCGCGCACATCTGCGGCCCGCTCGACCAGACTTCGGCGGCCGATCGGCTGAGCGGCTACCGCGACGTGATCCCGGCCGCCGGGCGCGAGCTGGTCGCCGTGGGGGACTTCACCGCGGCGGGAGGTGCCCGCGCGATGGCCGAACTGCTCGACCGGGACCCCTCGATCGACGCGGTCTTCGCCGGCAACGACCTGATGGCGACCGGTGCGCTGCGCGTGCTGCGCGAGCGCGGCCGGTCGGTGCCCGGGGAGGTGGCGGTGGTGGGCTTCGACGATGCCGAACCGGTGGCGGAGAGCGCCGACCCGCCGTTGACGACGGTGCGTCAGGACGTCGAGGGCATGGGGCGGATGATGGCGCGGCTGCTGATGGAGCGGCTGGCCGACGGCCGTGAGGGCCGGACCGTACCGGGCCCGGTGATAACCGAGACGGCTCTGGTGCAGCGAGCGTCGGGCTGACGCGGGACACGGCCCGGCGCGGAACCCGGGCGGACCGGAATCCGGCGGACCGGAATCCGGGCGGGCGCCGGGGCCCGATGCGGGCCCCGGGTCCGGCACGGTCAGCGCTGCGGGCACTGCTTCCAGGAGAAGTGGTACACGCTGTTGATGCTGCCGTCCGTCGAGTCGAGCGCCATGAAGCTGGTCCTCGACGGATCGGACGTGCCGACCTCCGCACGCAGTTCGGTGTTGATGTTGAAGTTGCGCTGCTCACCGCACGGGGACCAGACCAGGGCCTCGATGCCCGTGGTGTCGGTGGCCTGCCAGTTGTCGTCGAGGGCGCCGTCGAACCGGTGGGTCCGGTAGGCGGTCTGGCTCATGCCCTGGAAGTAGTAGCTGGCCTTCTGGGTGCCGATCGCGCCCGGCTGGAGGCTGCCGAAGCCGCGGTAGTCGGCCTTGGCGATGGCGTAGGTGTAGCCCTGCGGGACGTGGACGACCAGGGACAGCAGGCAGTTCTTGCGGCCCTCGACGGCGGGCGCGCCGCCACCGGCCTGGGCCACGTACTCGCTGTAGGTAACGGTGAAGGCCGAGTTGTCGGGTGACACGGCGACGGTGGCGCTGCCGGGACGGCAGCCCGATCCGTTGACCGTGGCGACGTCCACGGTCACCTGGTCGGCGGGGGCGGAGGGGGAGGCCCCTGATGAGGGGGAGGCCCCGGCGGAGGGGCTGAGCGTGACGAGCGTTGCGGTCACGGCGGCTGCGGTGAATCCGGTACGGAGCGACTTGATCACACCGACATGGATAGCGGTCGGCGGCCGGCGGGTCGGGCCGACGGGTACGCGCCCTCACCTTGACGGCCGAAACGGTTCACCGCAGAAACGATAAACCACCACATTCAGACCCGCCGAACGGCCCCAAGTACCCCAGGGAACGCCCCGGTCGGGCCGGGTCGCACCGGCCCGGGCTTCCACTTCGCCCTAATATCGCCAAGATCCTTCAGGTCATCAGCGCGTTCCGGAGCCGGCCTCGGCACCGGGCTCTCCTGCGGTGAGGAGTCGGTCCCATGTCCCGCGCCTCGCGGTCCGCCGTCCTGTCGGTGCTGGCGCTCGCCGCCGCCCTGGCCCTCCCCGCGGCCGGGCCGCCCGCACCGGCCCGGGCGGCGGTCCACCACACCGGCGACGAGGCCGCCGTGCTCGGCGAGGACCACGCCCGGACCCATGCGGGGCTGCGCCGGGCCGCCCAGGGCGCCCAGGGGTACCCGCAGTCGAGGCGGACGGCGAGCCTGGCGGCCCTGGAGGAGTCCCAGCGCAGGGCCAACGCCGGTTTCGACGCGGCCCGGTTCGGCCGCTTCACACGATTCTTCCCCTCCCCCGACTTCGGGGTCCACGTGGCCCTGCTGCCCACGGGCAAGGTGCTGCTGTTCTCCTTCGAGCGTGTGGAGGCGGACCCCACGAAGGAGACCGGGCCGACGGACACCGTGGGCCGGGCCAACGCCGGCCGCGCGTGGTTGTGGGACCCCGCCGCGGGGACCGGGGCGCGGGCCTTCACGAACGTGCCGCCACCGGTGGTGCTGGTGCCCGACGGCACCCACTTCCCCCGCCCTGCGCCGTTCTTCTGCGCCGGGCACTCCTACCTGCCCAACGGGATGGTCGGGGTCTTCGGCGGCAACGTCGGGGGCAAGGGCGGCAGCGGCGCCAGGCTGTCCTTCGTCTTCGACCCGTGGACGGAGAAGTGGTTCCGCAACCGCGACATGGCGGTCGGCCGCTGGTACCCGTCCGTCGTGACCGGCGCGGACGGCCGGCAGGTCATCATGTCCGGACAGTCCGAGCGCGGTACGGGCACCCCCACCCCGGTGGTGGAGCGCTTCCCCGCGCTCGGACACCGCGTGCCCTGGCGGCCGTACGAGATCCCGGTCGACGTCCCCGCCGAGCGGCTCCGCTCGGACGCGCCCTTCCGCAACGACTACCCGCACCTCTTCTCGCTGCGCGACGGGATGATCTACGGGCTCGGTCGCGACGCGGACCAGCAGTGGCTCTTCGACCCGGTCCAGGACGTACGCCGGGACCTGCCGCGACGGCCCGCCGACTTCCGGGGTTACGGCTCGGCCGTGCCGCTGCCG
The DNA here is from genome assembly GCF_044748225.1 of Streptomyces sp. NPDC090021. NCBI lineage: Bacteria > Bacillati > Actinomycetota > Actinomycetes > Kitasatosporales > Streptomycetaceae > Streptomyces > Streptomyces sp. NPDC090021. Next base: position 124,901 of record NZ_JBIVFO010000022.1, read on the forward strand.
GCCGGGTTCCGGGGCCCGGACTCCGTCCTGGTCCTCGGCGGCGATCCGCGCGACCCGCACACGTACCGGCTGTCCGGCGGGCGCTGGACCGCCGAGGAGTCCAGGGCGTTCGGCCGCACCCAGGACGGCACCCTGATCCTGCCGGACGGCACGCTGCTCACCGTGAACGGCGCCCTGGACACCCGGGACTACGGACACGGCCCGTTCAACCCGAAGGCCGATCCGAAGTACCGGCAGATCGAACTGCGCGACGCGCGCGGCCGGTGGACGCTGGGACCGGCCCAGCGGCTGCCCCGCGGCTACCACTCCAACGCCCTGATCCTGCCCGACGGCCGGATGATGGTCACCGGCGACGAGCTCCAGCAGATCGCCAACGACCCCGACATCGAGGACGGGATGGACGGCAGCATCGAGCTCTACGAGCCCGCCTATCTGCACCGGGGTGCCCGGCCGGCGCTCGACCGGGTCCCGGCGGGCGACCTGCGGTACGACACCGCCTTCCAGGTGTCCAGCTCGACGGCGAAGGACGCCCGGCGGGCCGTCCTGCTCGCCCCGACCACCGTCACCCATTCGGTGAACACCAGCCAGCGCCACCTGGACCTGCGGATGACGGGCGTCCAGGGCGACAGGATCGGGCTGCGGACCCCGCCGAGCGCGGCCGACGCCCCGCCCGGCCACTACATGCTCTTCCTGCTCGACGCGAAGGGCGTGCCGAGCACCGCGAAGTGGATCAAGCTCGGCGTCCGCTGAGCCGACGCCCGGGCCGTGCCGTCCCGGGATCTCCACCCGCTCGACCGGCACCTACACCTAGAAGGCTGATGAAGATCTTGTTGGGGGGCTGTCCGGCCGTAGGCCGGGCGGCCCTTTGGTCTATGTGGTGGTGGGGGTGAGGGTCCAGGTGGTGCCGGTGTGGGTGAGTCCGAGGTTGATGAGGCGGCGGAGGTTGAGGGCGGCTGCCCGGTTGTGGAGCCAGGTGTTGTTCTTGAGGACGCCTCGGTAGGGGACGCGGCGGTTGCCTTTGGCGACGAGCCAGGCGATGGCGCGTTCGACGGGTGGCCGCCAGCGGCGGTACTCGTCCTGCCATTCCTGGCTGGTGGCGGCCTGGTCCCTGGCGGCTTTGAGGAGGTCGTACTGGGGATGGACGCTGAAGACGCGTCCGGTCTTGGACCTGGTGCAGCGCTCGCGCAGAGGGCAGTCGAGGCAGAGTTTCTTGAACTGGGCCTGGCGGTTACCGCCCGCGAGGGGGCGGCCGAGGGCTTTGGTGTGGCCGGCCGGGCAGGTGACGGTCCCGGCCTGGGTATCGACCTGGAAATCGTCGGTCGTGAAGCCGCCGGGGATGGCCTGCCGCAGGGGCGGCGGCTTGAGCACGAGGGTGTGGCCGTCGGCTTCGAGGCTCCGGCGGAGTTCGCCGGTTCCGTAGGCGGTGTCACCGAGGACGGTCAGTTCCTGGTCCTGGTCCTCGTCGGCGAGGAGGTCTGGGGCGACGGCGGCCTCGTGGTTGCCGGCTCCGCTGCCGGCGGTGAGCGCGACCTCGGTGAACAGTCCCGCCTCGGGCTCGAACGCGGCATGCGCGCGGAAGCCCTCCTGGTGGCGGGTCCGGTTCTTGTGGATGTGCCGGGC
>NZ_JBIVFO010000023.1:0-4355 GCF_044748225.1 Streptomyces sp. NPDC090021
CTGGCGGCGATTCGGCTTCCCCTGCCCCGCTACGCGGGAGCGGGCATTCCCCCCACCCCTAAAGGGGCGGGCACCCTGCCCGAGAACTCTGGTGGACGGCGGGGCGGGGTGGGGCGCAGGCCTGCGGGACGGGGGCCCGGCGCGGTGCCGGCGGACAGCGGGCCCGGGGGCGGGCGTTGCCCGGAGGGGCCGGGTGCGGATCAGGCGGGCGCGGCCGGCGGCCCGGTTCGGACAAGCCCGGCCGGGCACGCTGCGTCCTGCCTGCGGCAGGCCACGGCACAGGGCTTCGGGGTTGTGGGCGTCGTGCCGGCGGGCGCCACGGGCCCGGGCGCAGAGCGGGCGGGTGCCGTCGGTGGTGGGCCTCCGGGAGGACCGGCCTGCGGTGCTGGGCGTCGTGTCGAGGGGGCCGATGGGGGTGCCGGGGCCGGCGGGGGTGCCTGGGGTGGTGGGGGTGCCAGGGTCGGTGGGTCGGTGGGGGTGGGGGTGGTTGGGGGTGGGGTCAGCGGGGGTGGATGCGGTTGACGTCGTACCAGCGGGAGACGCAGGCGGCGACCCAGTCCCGGCGGTGGTCGGAGGTGAAGAAGGGCTCGGCGAGGTTGCCGATGGGCAGGGGGCGGTAGCCCACGTCGGTGGCGCCCCGGGCGGTCTCGGCCCGGATGCGGGCGTTCTGGGCGTCCCAGGCGACGGAGCGGGCCACCGTGGTGGTGGTGAGCTGCTGGAGGGCGGGGACGAGGGAGGCCATCGAGGCCACCGTCAGGCAGAGCGCCGCGGTGGTGGCGGCCGCCAGGGCCGCGGGGCCGGCGGGGCCGCGGGCGGCCAGGCGGGGGCCGGCCCATGCGCCCAGCAGGACTCCGTAGCCGCACAGTGCCAGTTCCATGGGCAGGAGGTAGCTGGTCCAGGTCCGGGCGTATGTCCAGCCGGCGGGGCCGTATCCGCTGCGCAGGCCCGCGGCCACCGCGAAGGATCCCAGGACCACGACGGGCAGCGGGAGCAGCAGCAGGGCGGCGCGTGTCGGCCGTCCGGGGCCGGCCCCCCTCCCGGGCCAGGGCCACGGCCAGGGCCCGGGGCGTGGCCGTGGCCCTGGCCCGGGGCGGGTGCGGGTGCGGGGGGTGGCGGCCAGGCCCAGGAGGAGGCCGGCGGCCGCGGCGGCGAGGTAGGCCCACTGGCCGGTGACGGTGTCCCACATGCGCAGCCAGTCCTCGTAGGTGGCCCGCAGTTCGGCCGTGGAGAGCATCGGGGGCTTCTCGGGCTGCTGGGCGCGGCGCCAGCGGGCGCCCGGGGAGGTGTGGAGGACGGCGAGGCCGCAGGCGAGGCCGGTGCACCACAGCAGGCACCAGGTGAAGGGGCGCCAGGTGGCGGCGAGGTGCAGGCGGGGCAGGCACAGTACGGCGGTCAGGGCGGCGAGGAGGCCGCTGACGAGGGCGAAGGGTTCGCTGAGGGTGCCGAGGGCGAGGCCGGTCAGGAGGGCTCCGGCGAGGCCGGCCTGGCGGACGGCGGGGCGGGGGTGGTTGACGGTGGTGAGGGCGAGCAGGAGGGCCCACAGGCCGATGACGCTCGGCAGGGTGTGGGAGATCGTGGCGGGGGCCCAGAGCAGGACCTGGTAGCTGCGGGTGCCGGCGTAGTAGAGGAGTGCCTGAAGGGCCAGGGCGCAGGCGGTCAGGAGCAGCAGGGGTGGTGCGTGGCCGAGGGTGTGCAGGAGGCGGCGGCCGAGGAGGACCAGGGCGGCGGTGAGGGAGACGACGATGAGGGTGGGGAGGAGTTTGGTGCCGGCCGGTCCGCCGCTGTAGAGGAGGCCGCTGAGGAAGGCGTTGGCGACCCGGCCGTTCTGGGTCGTGTAGAAGTCGGCGGTGATGCCGAGGACTCCCAGGTCGCGGGTCTTCCAGGCGGCGCACCAGTCGTCGGAGGCGGGGCGGATGTAGAGGCCGAGGAAGCATCCGACGGCGACGAGGGCTCCGGCGGCGGCCAGGAGGGTTGCTGCGGCGGCGGGCAGGAGTGCGGGCGGGCGGGGGCGGGGGCGGCCGGTGTTCCGGCCGGCCGGGGAGGAGGGGGTCACGAGGTCCTCGTCCTCGTCCTCGGCCGCCACGGTGCTCATGGGCCACCCCTTCGCAGTGGGGCCCGTCGGGCGAGAGCGGCCGGTGCGCCCCGCCGGCTGTGGTGAGCGCACGGCCCGCGAACACCCATGATGTGCACGGTTGCGCGGGTGCGGCATCCCGGGCCGGGCGGACGCGGAGACGGGGGGTGGGGGGCGGCAGGGGGGCGGGGGGGGGTGGCTCACCCGGGCGGCGGGGTTTCCGTGGCGGGGCGGGCGGTGGTCTTCGAGGATGGGACGGGCCGGGGCCCGGCCCGGAGCCGGGACCTGGGCCGGAGCCCGGCCCGGAGCCCGGCCCGGAGCCTGGGCCGGAGCCGTGGCCGGGGCCGTGGCCGTGGCCTGGCCCGGAGCCGGAGCCTGGCCCGGGGCCTGGCCCGGAGCCTGGGCCGGGGCTGGGGTTCGCGCGTACATGCGTACGTACGTGCGTGCGCGGGTGTGGCGGGTGTGCGGGTGTGGCGGAGGGAGTGGCGGTGTCCGGTGTCCTCGGCTGCTGGGCGGTGGTCGCGGCGGCGTTGACGAGTACGGTCGTCCCGGTGTGCGGCGGCGGGGGGCATGCGCCGTTGTCGGGGCTGGCCGCACCCGCCGTCGGGGTGCTGTCCAATGCGACGGCCGCCGAGGGGGTTTCGGCGAAGCGGGCTGCTGGTGCCCGGTATGTGGAGGGCAGCAATGTGCTGCGGCTGGCGTCCGGCCGGTGGCTGTACCTGCCGGCGGGGCGGACGGAGTCGGTGGTGGTCGCGGCCGGTGACGGGCGGGCGCTGCGGCAGATCGGGCAGAGCCGGGCCTGGCTGGCGTCCGGCCGCATCCCGGGGAGGTCCGCGGCCGAGCGGGCGGCGGCCGGGCGGGCGCTGCTGGCGATGCGGGCGCTGCTGCGGCCCAGCGGTGCGATGGCGGCGGGGTGGAGTCCGGGGTGGATGTATGCGTGGCCGCGGGATTCGAGTTTCGCGTGTGCGGCGTTCGCGCACACCGGGCATGACGAGGAGGCGTTCCGGATCCTGCGGCACAGTGCCGCGACCCAGCGCGGGGACGGCAGCTGGGAGGCGCGGACGAAGCTCGACGGTTCCGGTCCGCCGGACGGCCGGCGGTGGCAGCTCGATGCCAACGGCTGGGTGCCGTGGGCTGCGTGGCAGTGGTACCGGGCGGCGCCGGCGGAGGGCCGGCGGGCGCGGCTGGAGGTCCTCTATCCGATGATCCGCAGGGCGGCGGAGCGTGCGGCGGGTTCTCTGGGGGCGGACGGGCTGCCTCCGGCTTCGCCGGACTACTGGGAGCTGATGACGGCCGGTCCGAACATCGGTACGGCCGCGCCGCTGCTGGCCGGGTTCAACGCGTCCGCGGACCTGGCGCGGGAGGCGGGACGGCCCGGTGACGCGGTGCGGTGGGAGCGGGCGGCGCGGCGGCTGTCGGCGGGGATCTCGAAGCGGTTCTCCCCCGTGGGTTATCAGCGCACCGCTGACGGGCGGCACGGGCGTGACAGTGCGGTGACGTTCATGGCGCCGCCTTTCAACGCGGCGCCCGCCGGTCTGCCCGCGGCGCTGGATGCCACCTACCGGGCGCTGTTGCTGCCCAACGGGGGGCTGACGCCGGGTGATGATCCGGGGGCGCCGTGGGGTGCGACGGCGTGGACGCCCAGTACGGCGTTCTTCGCGCTGGCCTGGGCGGCCGGGGGCCGGCCGGGGAAGGCTCGGCCGGTGCTGGAGTGGGTGCTGTCGAAGCGGAACGCGCTGGGTGAGCTGCCGGAGAAGGTGGACCGGGAGGGCCGGCCGGTGTCGGTGGCGCCGCTGGCGTGGACGGGTTCGATCGTGGTGCTGGCGCTGGTGGCGCTGGAGGCCGGCGGGCTGCCGGCCCCTGCCCTGCGCCCGTAGACGACGGGGTGCAAGACCGGGCCGGGCCGGTCCGGGCCGGGACGGGGGCGGTACGGGACGGGGGTGGGCCGGGACGGGGCGGGCCGGGGCGGGGCGGGACGGGGCGGAGCGGGACGGGGCGGAGCGGAGCGGGACGGGGCGGAGCGGAGCAGGGCGGTACGGAGGCGGGGCGGGCCGGGCCGAAGCGGGACGGAGCGGGCCGGGACGGAGCGGAGCGGGCCGGTTCGACGCCCCGGGCCGGGGACGGTTCGGGGGGCGTCGGGTCGGGCAGGTCCGGTCTCCGCGCCCGGGAGCGGAGCGGTGCGGACCTTCTCCGGGGCGGCCGGCAGGCGGACTGTTCGGCGGCGACAGCCTGTGCGAGGGCGAGGCGGCGGGGGTCCTGGGGAGACCGGGCCGGGGCCGGTGAC
>NZ_JBIVFO010000023.1:4454-8010 GCF_044748225.1 Streptomyces sp. NPDC090021
CCGGGCTTGGGCCGGTGACCGGGCTTGGGCCGGTGACCGGGCTTGGGCCGGTGACCGGGCTTGGGCCGGTGACCGGGCTTGGGCCGGTGACCGGGCTTGGGCCGGTGACCGGGCGGTGATGGTCGCGGCCAGGCGGAGGGTCCTGGCGCGGTGTACGTCGCTCTCGGCACCGAGGCAGGCCTGGTCGAGGAGGCGGTGGTCGAGGACTTCGGTGACGGCGCGCCGGGCCAGGCGGTCGAGGCGGTCGGCGCAGTGGGCGGGGTCGGGGGTGGCGCAGCCTTGTGCGAGGGCGGTGGACAGGGCGTCCAGGGTGGCGGCGAGCCGCGGGTAGTCCCAGGCCGGGGTGGTGTCGTCGCGGCAGCCGGTGGCGAGGGCCGTCGGTGTCGGGCAGACGGCCAGGGCCAGGGCGGGGACGGCTGCCGTCCTGCCCGTACGGGCGCGGGCGCGGGGGTGTGGGGGTGTGGGTCTGGGCGGGTGGTGCGGGAAGCGGTCACGGGGGCCCTGTTCACCGGTGGTCAGGACGTGGGGAGGCGGCGGGAGGCCGGTCGCGGCTCCCCGGTCCGGGTGGGCGGGGGCGGTCGGTGCGGCCGGGACGGGGGCGCGGCCGGAAGGACGCGGGCGGTGCGGGCACGGCGGGTGCGGACCGGGCGGTGGCCGGGACGGCTCAAGCAACGGCCCAGGCGGGCTGGGCTGGGCGGGCTGGAGGGGTGGGGTGGCTGAAGCGGTGGCGCCCGGTCCGGGTGGGCGGGGGCGGTCGGTGCGGCCGGGGCTCCGGCGTGGCGGGCAGAGCCCGGGCGGCCGGGAGGGGGGTGGTGGCCGGGAGGGGGGTGGGGTGGTCATCGTCGCCCGGTGGGGGTCATCTCTGCCAGCCGGAGGGCTGGCGGGCGGCCTGGGCGAGGGTGGTGGGGGCGATGGCGCGGTGCCACGGCGCGGGCGGTGCGGGCGCGGTGGGTGCCGGGGTGGGGGTGGGTGCCGGGGTGGGGGTGGGCGGGGGTGTGGTGGTGAGGTGCAGGCCGGCGTCCAGGCCGAGGGCGGCGGCCAGGGTGGTGCCGTCGGGTGCGGTCAGGGCGGTGGGGGCGCCGGTGTAGAGCATCTGGGACTCGTGCCAGGCGGGTGTCGGGCCGGGAAGGGTGACGGCGGCCGTGCCGGTGGCGGCGCGGCCGGTGAGGAGGTGGCCGGCGGTGCCGACGGCGCCGTAGCCGCCTTCGCCTCCTGCGTCGGCGGGCGGGGAGAGGACGGGGGCGGCCGCGGCGGCGGGGGTGGTGGCCAGGGTGGTGGTGACGGTGCCGGTGCCGGGGCGGCGGAAGGAGAGGAGGACGCCGTGGTCCTGCGCGGTGGCGGAGAGCACGCCGGTGGTCGCGGGCAGGCCGGTGGGGAAGGGTCCGGCGAGGGGGGCGTCGGGGGCGGTCTGGGTCCAGGCCAGGACGGTGCGGTCGGTGGCCGCGTAGACGTGGCGGCGTCCGGCGTGGTCGGTGGCGGTGACGGGGTCGCCCTGCAGGGCGGTGCCGCCGAGGGTCTGCCAGGGGCCGAAGGCGGTGTCGGGGGCGGGCTGGGTGCGGGCGCGCAGGGTGCGCCGGGAGTCGCGTACGTAGACGGTGATACGGCCGGTGGTGTCCACGGCGGCGGCCGGTGCGCCGGTGGCCGTGGTGGTGGAGGTGTCGCCGGTGTCGGGGGTGCCGAGGCTGTGCCAGGGGCCGAAGCCGGCGCCGGGGGCGTTCTGGAGGGCGTAGACGGTTTCGCGCCGGTAGTCCTGGGGGGTGGTGCCCAGGGTGGTGCGGGTGGCGAGGACGGCGATGCGGCCGTCGGGGAGGCGGGCGGTGGACGCGCCGGCGTCGAGGGTGGTGCCGGGGGCGGTGGCGGGCAGGAAACGGGGGCCCTGCCAGCCGGAGGCGGGGCCGGGGCGGGTCCAGTAGGCCATCTGTCCGTCGAGGACGGCGAAGGCGTAGAGCCGGCCGGGTGTGCCCTGGGTCATCCAGGTGGTGCTCTCACCGCGGCTGTAGCGGATGGTCTGGTTCCATCCGGCGCCGGTGGGGCGGGTCGCGGTCTTGCGGTCGCCGCAGCCGGCGGGGCTGCCGCACCAGTCCTGGTGGTCGCTCCAGGCGTAGGTCTTGAGGTAGCCGAGTTTCTCCTCGGCGGTCCTGGCGTCGAGGGTGGGGGGCAGGGCGCTGTTGGGGTAGCTGACGTAGTTCTGGACCGAGAAGTGCGGCCGGCCGGTGGTGGCGGCGTAGCGTTCGGTGGCCGCCTGCACGAAGCGGGCCCCGTACATGTGGTCCTGGTGGTCGTGGAAGGGGCCGTCGGGGCGGGTGCGGCCGGGGGTGGGGTCCTGGGTGCGGATGGTGGTGGGCCGGTAGCGGGCGAGGACGCCGGCTATGGCCCGGACGGCCTGGTCCTTGGTGTAGGTGAAGGGGGTGGTGACGGGGGTGTGGGAGGCGAGCTGGGAGCCGAGGGCGGGGATCTTGCCGTCCCACAGGCCGCGCAGGCTGTCGGGGTTGTCGCCGGAGATGCTGCGGGCCTCGCGCATCTGCATCCAGACGAGGTTGACCCCGGGGCGGTCGAGGAGGATGTCGACCTCGGCGCTGCCGCCGCCGGCGGTGGGTATGGAGGTGCGCTGCCAGGCGCTGGTGCGGCGGCCGGTGGCCATCTCGGCGTAGGCGGCGCGTATGCCGTTCTGGCGGGCTTCGGCGTAGGCGGCGTGGTCGGCGGGGCGGGCGGGGTCCTGCAGGTGGGGGCTGTGGGCTTCGTTACGGCCGTCGGACTCGCCGGCGGTGAGGTAGACGGTGGTGACCTTGATGCCGGTGGATATGGAACGGCTGAGGTCGGGGTTCATGAAGAAGAGGTCGTCGTCGGGGTGGGCGACGAGTTGGAGGACGGTGCCCTCGGTGACGCTGGGCCGCAGGGGGGTGCGGGGGGCGGCCGGGTGGGCGTCGGTGTCTCCGTGGGCCCAGGTGGTGACCCCGGCGGCGCCGGCGGTGAGTACGGCGAGCAGGGCCGCGAGACGGGTGCGGCTGGCCAGGGACATCTGCGGGCGCCTTGGGGATCGGTCCGGTGCGGGTGCGCACCGAAGGGCGGGAGTCGGTGCCCCGATGGCTCCAGCACTTCCGGAGACGACCGGCGCCGATTATGCCCCGCGGGTTTCCCACTGACACACCCTCAAACCCCATATGCAAACAAACCAGTTGAATGCCGCATATGAGCGACTTGTACCCATTTAATGCTGGTTGGGGGGTGGAGGGTTGGGGTTGGGGTTGGGGCGGAGGGCTGGGGTTGGGACGGAGGGTTGGGGTGGGGGCGGGGTGGCACACGTCACCCGCCCGAGGACGGGCGGGACCGGCGGGGGATGCGGGAGCGCGAGGTGCGGGAGCACGAGGTGCGGGCAGGCCGGACGCGGGAGCACGGGGTGCGGGAGCACGGGGTGCGGGAGCACGGGGCACGGGAGCACGGGGCACGGGAGCACGGGGCACGGGCGGGGTGCAGGAGTGCGGGGGGTGGCACACGTCACCCTCCGGGACGGGCGGGACCGGCCACGGGAGCGCGAGGTGCGGGAGCACGAGGCGAC